>JBJERI010000001.1:0-4881 GCA_051882195.1 Ruminiclostridium sp.
TGCATTTCTTTCCCCATTTCTTTGGGCAATCAAAGAAATGGGCGAGGGGTTACAGACAAGCTGATAATTACAACCAACCCTATCAAGGGGGCGAGTAGCCCCCTCTACACTAACCTACAAAAATCAAAAACACAAAACGGGGGTCAAAGGGGCGAGTATCCCCCTTAACGGGGTTTGAAAAGGGGCAACCCCCCTTCGACAATAGCGAGGGCAAATCAAAGTGGGGCGAGCAGCCCCGCCTCTCTCCTTATTTCGGCAGCAAGATAAAGCGACCCTGTGCAGAAAACAGGCTTTCCCCCTGCCAGCTTTACCGCCTTGTCCAGTGCGTCACGGGGATTTTTCCCCACCGCTGCCCTGATGTTATAGCCCTGAAGCTCCTTTTTCAGCTCCTCGCAGGGTACTGCGTCGGGGGAGAAAAAATCCACAAGCACTGCGCCGCAGCTGTCGAAAAAGGGCATTATCGTATGCAGCGCCGTGCGGTAATCCTTGGTTTTCAGCATACCTATAAGAATACAGCCGCACTTTTTCTCCTGAGAAAGCAGCCGTTTTGCCGCCATCATTCCCGAGGGATTATGAGCGCCGTCAATGATTATAAAGGGCTTTCTGCTTACGGTTTCAAGCCTTGCGGGGAGCTGTGCATTTTGTAAAGCAAAGTCAATCTGCCTTTCGCCAACACGCTTGTCCCCAAGGGCTCTTAACGCAAGAATTGCCGTAATTGCGTTTCCGCATTGATGAACTCCGCCCATTTTCGTCTGCCAATGCTTTTCCTCAAAGCCGAAAACGTTGCCCAAAAAGCTTGATGAAACAGGATAAAAGCTGCTCATATCCGGCTCAATAAGTGGTGCGTCCATTTCCGCCGCCCTTGCTCTTATAACGGCGAGGGCTTCTTCGGGCTGAAATGGCGATACAACGCATGGGACATTTTCCTTGATTATTCCCGCCTTATGGGAGGCAATTTCGGCTATTGTATTGCCCAGTATTGCGCAGTGGTCAAAGTCGATTGTGGTGATAATGCTCAGCACGGGGGTGATTATGTTGGTGCAGTCAAGAGTGCCGCCTATTCCCACTTCAAGAACGACATAGTCGCATTCCTCCCAGGCAAAATACAGAAAAGCAACAGCGGTGAGTATCTCAAACTGTGAGTATGGCACATCGGGCTGTGCCGCTCCCTTTACCCTTGCACAGAAGTCGGCAAGGCTGTTTTCGCTGATATATTCGCCGTTTATCTGTATTCTTTCCTCCAGCTTCACGATAAAGGGAGAGGTGAATTTCCCCACCTTATAGCCTGCCGTGCGGAGTGCAAGGTCGGTATATTCGGACAGACTGCCCTTGCCGTTAGTGCCTGCAATGTGGATAAATTTAAGGCCTTTCTGCGGATTTCCCAGCCTGTTCATCAGTCCCTCAAAACGGGATAAATCCTTTACCGGGCCGCCCGATTTTGAAAAGCTGTTTATATATTTAATAGTATCCCTGTAATTCATAGCTGCCTTTCAAAGAATTTGCCGCACCTTTGGAAACACGTCCCTGTGCGGCAAAGATTATTTCATCAGCGCAATAAACGCTTTCGCCTTGCTTACGATAACCTTGTCGTTATCGTATGTAAGGTGGGAAATTGCCTGACCGATTTCCACCCAGCGGATTTCGGAAATTTCCTCCTCCTGCGGTACAAAATCGTAATTCCTGGCTTTTGCAACAAAATAAACCACGGTTTTTGACGTATCACGGCGGGGTGAAAACTGCACCGTTTCCCTGAAGCCGTCGTCAATCATTACATCAAGCCCTGTTTCTTCCTTGATTTCTCGCTTTGCCGTTTCCACTTCCGTTTCGTTTCCCTCAACGTGTCCTTTTGGGAAAGACCAGTAACCCGACTTTATGTGCCGTATGAGCAGAATTTCGGTGTTGCCGTGAAACTTGCGGTAAACAATAGCGCCGCAGGATTTCTCGTAAGTCATCAAGTCACCCTTTCAACAAATAGTAAAATCATTACTATTATAACATAAAAGGAACGCTTTGTCACGTTATTTTTTTAAAATAATTTTTATTAGCAGAATTTGTCAGATGCTTAATACCAGCTTGGAATTGCGCCGCCGAAGCCGTTATACTCTCTTGCGGCGGTTTCAGCCTGTCTGCGGGCGATTTCAAGCCTTTCGCCGCCCAAAAGATAGGCTTTGTTTATTTCAGTGATAACGTCCGCCGCCGTATAATAAGCCATAAGCTTAAAGAAATCCTCGGGAATATTTTCCTCGATATAGCCGCCCACCAGTCCTTTCATAAAGGACTTTGAGCAGGAAAACCTTGTCCTTGCAAAATCCCTCAATGGGTCGCCCCACGCCCAATTACCAAAGCCGATTATGCCTATGCCGCCTTTTTTATCAATAACAAGGCTTCCCGTGCCGTAATTGCCGTGAATTGCACAAACAGGTCGGTTTTCCGTAATTCCCTCGTTGCTCTTCAGAAAATCCACCGCTTCCTTATCTCCTCGGAAATTCACAGCATAGCTTGAAAAGCGCTCTAACTCCTCACGGATTTTCTCGGCATAGCCGTCCTTTCCGCTTTCGGGACATTTTACGGAGTGAAGCTTTCGCAGCATACGTCCTGCCGCCCGTCCGTAACGCTCCTGTATGGGGGTATGAAGCTTCGGCACAACAAGGTCTGCGTCAAAGCCCTCAACCCGACTGTAAAGGACATAAACAAGCCTTTCCTCATTGCAGGAGCCAACCTCAAGAGGATAGGTCATAGGAAGTCCCGCTGCCTCGTGAACGTAATTTGTAAAAATTGCCTCCGACCGCAGCTTGTCGTAATACGAAATATCCGCCGAGCAAAGTATAAGGTCATTGCCCTTTTTGCGGACGACACGGTATTTTTTAACATCAGAGCCGCTGTTTATGGGAATAAGCTCCGTCCAGTTATTGTAATCTTCAATTTCGGAAAATTCCTTGAAATCCGTAAAATCATCTCCATTGATAAATTGACTTATTTAGTATAGCACATCAAGGAAAAATATTCAAGGAAAAGCCGCTTAAAGGCTTGCTATTTCAAGGTCAAGCAGAGCCTTTTTGCGGCTTACGCCCCATCTGTACCCCGTTAAACCGCCGTCCGAGCCTATTACACGGTGACAGGGGATAATTATTGCAACGGGGTTATGCCCCACAGCGCCGCCTGCCGCCTGCGCCGACATTTTTCCGCCGCCTTTTTTCAAAGCAATTATTTCCGCAATTTCGCCGTAGGTAATTGTTTTGCCGTAAGGGATTTCAAGGAGAATTTCCCACACTCTGCGGCGAAAGTCCGTGCCTTTTGGATTAAGTGGCGGCGTAAAATCAGGGACATTGCCGCCAAAATAAATATCCAGCTACTTTTTCGTCTGTATAATTATTTCGTTTTCGCCTGTCAGACCTTGTTGAAAATTATCGTCAAAACGCAAGCCTGTCAGCCCCTTTTCATCGGCGGAAAGGACAATATTTCCAAAAGGCGAGCCGTAATTTGTAATGTACATTTCTGCTCCAATAAAAGAACAGCGCCCGTTAAGACGCTGTTCCTGAATAATCGAAATTATTATAAATTGATATCCGGTATTCCCGCAAAGCCAACCGCAAGGTCCTCGTCAGTTGGGATATAATCGGTCATTTCGCCGTCGTTGAATCTCTGATAAGCCACCATATCGAAATAGCCTGTGCCTGTAAGACCGAAGAAGATTGTCTTTTCCTCCCCTGTTTCCTTGCACTTAAGGGCTTCGTCAATGGCAACTCTGATTGCGTGGCTGCTTTCGGGAGCAGGGAGAATACCCTCAACTCTTGCAAACTGCTGCGCTGCCGCAAATACAGCTGTCTGCTCGACGCTGGTTGCTTCCATTAAGCCGTCATGATACAGCTGTGACAGAATAGTGCTCATACCGTGGTATCTTAAGCCGCCTGCATGGTTTGCGGAGGGAATAAAGCCGCTGCCAAGAGTGTACATTTTTGCAAGGGGGCAAACCTTTCCTGTGTCGCAGAAGTCGTAAGCAAATTTGCCTCTTGTAAATGACGGGCAGGAAGCAGGCTCAACAGCGATAAAGCGGTAATCAGCCTCGCCTCTCAGCTTTTCGCCCATAAAGGGTGAAATAAGACCGCCAAGGTTGGAGCCGCCGCCTGCGCAGCCGATAATAATGTCGGGCTTAACGCCAAGCTTCTGGAACGCTTTCTGGGACTCAAGACCGATAACCGACTGGTGTAAAAGCACCTGATTGAGCACCGAGCCTAAAACGTATCTGTAGCCCTCTGTGTGAGTTGCAACCTCGACTGCCTCGGAAATTGCACAGCCAAGGCTTCCTGTTGTGCCCGGGTGTTCTTCAAGGATTTTCTTGCCGATTTCGGTTGTCATTGAGGGAGATGGTGTAACATCAGCGCCGTATGTTCTCATAACCTCACGTCTGAAAGGCTTCTGCTCGTAGGAGCACTTAACCATAAACACCTTGCAGTCAAGTCCCAGATAAGAGCAAGCCATTGATAAAGCCGTACCCCACTGACCTGCGCCTGTTTCGGTGGTAACGCCCTTTAAGCCCTGCTTTTTAGCGTAATAAGCCTGTGCGATTGCGCTGTTCAGCTTATGGCTGCCCGAGGTGTTGTTGCCCTCGAACTTGTAGTAGATCTTTGCAGGAGTGCCAAGCGCCTTTTCAAGGCAGTAAGCACGAACCAGCGGAGAGGGACGGTACATTTTGTAGAAATCAAGTATTTCCTGCGGAATGTCAATGTAAGCCGTATCGTTGTCCAGCTCCTGCTTTGCAAGCTCTGTACAGAAAACGGGGGACAATTCCTCAACGGTCATTGGCTTTAATGTGCCGGGGTTAAGCAGCGGAGCAGGCTTTGTTTTCATATCTGCACGGACATTGTACCACTGCTTAGGCAT
>JBJERI010000002.1:0-4875 GCA_051882195.1 Ruminiclostridium sp.
AAAACAGATCACCTCCCGAACCCCCGACCCTCACGCGGCAGAGCCGCAAATACCCACTTGTCGTCCGAGAGATTTTCAAGCTTTGCGCCTATTCTGTTGCCAAGCGCCATCTTGAATACGCCCTCGGCAACGCCGCCGTTGGCAACGGACCATACGGAGAGAGCGTTTCCGCTTGCGATTTCCTTTTCAACCTTTGCAAAAACTTCCTTTACGCTGTCAAAGCAGGGCAGCTTGTTTTCATCGTACTTAGGAGCAATGTAGAGAATTTTGCTGTACGGAAGCTTGAATTCAGCTGAAATAACCTTGTCAGCCTTTGCCGTTGAAACCGCAAAGGAAACCAATGTAGGCGGAACGTCAATATCTTCAAATGTACCCGACATTGAGTCCTTGCCGCCGATTGCGCCGCAACCCATTTCAAGCTGTGCCTTGTATGCGCCCAAAAGCGCAGCCAGCGGCTTGCCCCAGCGTTCGGGCTTGCCCTGTGTTCTCTCAAAATATTCCTGGAATGTGAGCCAGCACTTTTCATAAGTACCGCCTGCCGCAACTACCTTTGCGATACTCTCGATTACCGCAAGCATTGCGCCGTGATATGGCGACTGGGATGAAATAACAGGATTATAGCCCCAGCCCATAATTGAAGCGGTATTTGTCTTTGCGTTAAGCACGGGGATTTTTGCAGCCATAGCCTGTACAGGAGTCTGCTGTGTTTTTCCCGAGAAAGGCATAAGAACAGTTGCTGCGCCGATTGTTGAGTCAAAACGCTGAATAAGACCCTTCTGCGAGCAAACGTTAAGGTCGGTCATCAGGCTTTCCCAATCCTGCTTGGTGTTCTTTCTGCCTGTTGAATAATCAACACTTGGAGCGGTAACGTGAATATCTGTATGCTTTTCAGCGCCGTTTGAATTAAGGAATTCACGGGAAATGTTGCATATCGTCTTGCCGTTCCAGTTCATGCGGAGTCTTGGCTCTTCCGTTACAACAGCGACGGGAGTTGCCTCAAGGTTTTCCTTATCGGCAAGAGCGATAAACTTGTCAACGTCGTTCTTGTCAACAACCACCGCCATTCTTTCCTGTGATTCTGAAATTGCAAGCTCTGTGCCGTCAAGACCGTCGTACTTCTTGGGAACAGCGTTCAAATCAATTTCAAGACCGTCTGCAAGCTCGCCGATAGCAACGGAAACGCCGCCAGCACCGAAGTCGTTGCAGCGCTTGATAAGAGTTGTGGTGTTCTTGTCACGGAATAATCTCTGCAATTTTCTTTCAATAGGCGCATTACCCTTCTGAACCTCTGCGCCGCAGCTTTCAAGGGATTCAACGCTGTGGGACTTTGAAGAACCTGTTGCGCCGCCGCAGCCGTCACGGCCGGTTTTGCCGCCCAGAAGAATGATTATATCCCCGGGTGCGGGTCTTTCTCTTCGTACGTTTTCAATGGGTGCAGCGCCGATTACAGCGCCGATTTCCATTCTCTTTGCCATATAGCCGGGGTGGTAAATTTCAGCAACGTGACCTGTTGCAAGACCAATCTGGTTGCCGTAGGAGGAATAGCCTGCTGCGGCTGTTGTTGTGATTTTTCTGGGAGGAAGCTTGCCGGGAATTGTCTTGTCAACCGGGAGTAACGGGTCGGAAGCGCCTGTTACACGCATTGCCTGATATACGAAGGAACGTCCGGAGAGCGGGTCGCGGATAGCGCCGCCAAGGCAGGTTGCCGCACCGCCGAAGGGCTCGATTTCTGTGGGGTGATTGTGGGTTTCATTCTTGAACATCAACAGCCACTGCTGATTCTCTCCGTCAACGTCAACGGTAATTTTAACTGAGCAGGCGTTGATTTCTTCGCTTTCGTCAAGGTCGGGCAGCAGTCCGTCAGCCTTAAGCTTCTTTGCCGCAAGAGTTGCAATATCCATAAGGCAAATTGGCTTATTTCCTCTGCCAAGCTCCTCTCTGTTTACCTTGTATTCCTTAAAAGTTTCGGCAATATATGGAGCGTCAATCTGTGCATTGTCGATAATTGTGCCGAATGTGGTATGGCGGCAGTGGTCGGACCAATAGGTGTCAATCATCTTGATTTCGGTGATTGTAGGATTGCGCTTTTCCGTCTTGAAATAGTCCTGACAAAACTTGATGTCACCAAGGTCCATTGCAAGACCGTTCTTTGCGATAAATTCCTCAAGACCCTTTTCATCAAGGTCAATAAAGCCGTCAAGGGTTGCAACCTCGGTTGGAATGTCATACTTTACCTTAAGTGTTTCGTATTCCTCATAGCCGCATTCTCTTGATTCAACGGCGTTGATAAGGTAATGCTTTATCTTTGCAAATTCCTCGTCAGTAATTTTGCCCGTAAGAATGTAGATTTTTGCGTACTTTACGGTAGGTCTGTCCCCTGTGCAGAGCAGCTGGATACACTGTGCGGCGCTGTCCGCTCTCTGGTCAAACTGTCCCGGCAAAAATTCAACCGCAAACATTCTCTCATTTTCGCCTATTTGGGGAAGCTGGTAATAAACATCGTCAACAGGCGGCTCTGAAAATACAGTTGGAGTCGCACGGTCAAAATCTTCCTTTGTGATGTCCTCCGCGTCATAGCGGTTCACAATGCGGACAGCTTCAACATTCTTAATCTGAAGAGCTGTCTGTAAGTCGGATAAAACCGCCTCTCCCTCAACTGCGAACTGTGGTTTCTTTTCCACATAAATACGATAAACTGACATAAAATTCCTCCGTTTTATTTAAATTTTTCCGTAGGTATCAATCAATCTGTGCATTTTTGTTCATATAGAGCTTATTATATGAACAAGCAGCCTTATTCTACCTCTTCGCCTACGCAAAAGCCATTCTCGACTTTTTTCAGCCTTACGGTAACAATATCGTGCTTTTCTGCACTGCTATTATAAATTTTAACAGAAGTGTAGTTGCCTGTCAAGCCATTTGCAAAATCCTTTGAGGTTCTTTTCTGAATAAGTACTTTTTGCACAGTATCAAGCTGAGAATTGAGAAATTTTTGGCGAAGATTTTCACCAAGAGCCACCATTTTTTTATACCGCTCCGCCTTGATTTGGGGAGCAATATGGTCTGTGCGGCTTGCGGCGGCTGTGCCCTTTCTTATTGAATATGTGAAAACGTGAATCTGTGAAAAACCGATTTTGTTCACAAAATCAAGGGAACATGAAAATTCCTCATCGGTTTCACCCGCAAAGCCTACCATAACATCCGTTGTAATGGCGCAGTTAGGAAAGGCCTTTCGAAGATTATCCACAATTTCAGCATATTCCGAAGTGGTGTAGTGCCTGTTCATTCGCTTTAGCGTTTCATCGCAGCCGCTTTGCAGCGACAGATGAAAATGTGGGCAAAGCTTTGGCTGAGCCGCAAGCCGAGCAATTATTTCGGGAGTAAGCAGCTCAGGCTCAAGGGAGCTTAAGCGCACACGCTCGATTCCCTCCACGGAGCAGGCTGTTTCAACAGCGTCCGCAAGTGTCAGTCCAATGTCTTTGCCGTAACAGCTAAGGTTGATTCCTACAAGAACGGCTTCTTTATGCCTTGCAAGCGCCTGCTGACGTATCTCTTTGTTCACATCTTCAAGGGAACGTGAACGTACTCGCCCCCGTGCATAAGGTATAATGCAATATGAACAAAAACGGTCGCAGCCGTCCTCTATTTTAACAAAGGCTCTTGTTTTGCCCGTGTTAGCGGAAACGAACTCCTCATAAACGCCGCTTTGAGGAACAACGGCGGAAACCCTTGCACCCTTTTGGAGAAATTGCTCTATCCTTTCGGGGATTTTGTTTCTTTCGGCGGCTCCCGTGATTATGTCAGCGCCGCTTTTTTCCGCCTCCTCGGGGAATGCCTGTGGATAACAGCCTGTCAGCACCACTATTCCATCGGGCTTATTCCTTTTATAATGGTTTACCGCCTGCTTTGCCTTTTTGTCGCTGTTTTCCGTTACGGTGCAGGAATTTATAATGTATATATCCGCCTCAAGACTGCTGTCGGTATATGTGTAGCCCTTTGACATAAGCAGGTCGGAAAGGGCTGAGCTTTCGTACTGATTGACCTTACAGCCAAGGGTGTGTATAGCGAATTTCATAAAAACAAGTCCATCATTTTGGTAACTTTAAACAAATTCAATTCAAATATATCTTTATTATACTTTAAAATTCCGAATTTTGCAACATTCTCTTGACTATTTTTCAAAATGTGCTATTATGTAGGCATAGGAAACGTTACCAGAGAAAAAAGCGTTCCCTTAAAGAATAGGAGGCGGGATATATGAAACAAGTAAAAATCAACATCGGCACAATCAACGACGTTAAAGAGTTCATCAGCATTGTGAACAAGGAAACCTTCGAGGCCGACATTGCAGTAGGAAAATACGTTGTAGACGCAAAATCCATTATGGGCATTTTCAGCCTTGACTTAAGCAAACCGCTGAACCTTACCGTTCATTCGGACGACTGCGATGAATTTCTTGACGAAATAAGCAAATTTATTGTAAAGTAAGACTAAAATTCTTCTGTTATTTGTCAAAACCTATTGACTGAATAGAGAAAATCTGATAAAATCAGTAGTGAGGCAAATATCAAAACAAACAAGGAGGTCATTATTATGACAGAATTTAACGTAAAAATCAACACTATCAACGATGTAAAGACATTCGTAAACACAGTTGCAAAGTACGACTACGACATTGATTTAATTTCAGGCAGATACGCAATCGACGCTAAGTCCATTATGGGTATTTTCAGCATTGACCTTTCCAAGGACATTGTTTTAAAGGCTCACACAGACGACGCTGACGCATTAAAGAAGGATCTTGCACAGTTTATCGTTGACTAATCAGTTTCAAAAGTGAACAAAGCCGTTCTGTTCAGGCAGGACGGCTTTTTG
>JBJERI010000003.1:0-4874 GCA_051882195.1 Ruminiclostridium sp.
TGGCTTGTGCTGTCGTTTTCAAACTGGCTCTTGCAGATACCGAACCAGTGGTACTGATAGCTTGTGTTTTCCTTTGTATTTTCGTCCCATGTAGAGTCAACGTAGTAATACTGTCCGTCATCCAGCTTTACAAGGCTGAAGGCATGGTCGTCGCTGACAACATAAACGTTGTCTATGCCGATATAGTTAAGCAGAAGCTGATAGGTTTTTGCAAAGCTTTCGCAGACGCCGCCCTGAATGTCCTTGTCGACGGTACCCATAATATTGTGGGAAGTGACTGAGTCTGACGGAGTTCCGTCATCGTTATAGATGTAATCGTTTCTGTAAATAAGGGTATCGTGTATTGCCATTGCCTTTTCTGCGTTGGTGGAGTAATTAGCGGCTATGGCGGAATATTCCTTTACTGCATCGTCAATTATGTCGTTGCAGCGCTTTCTTTCCGCATATGTTCTATACTCGTCGTAAACGTCCATGCGGATTGCATTGGCAGAAGAACCGCTGTAAGAGTAGTAGACAATGTTGTTAAGCCAGTAATACTGGGGATTGTCGTGTCGGAAATTGAAATAAACCGCCAGCGCTTCGTTGATGGTAAGACCCAGATCTGAAATATCTAAGCTGTCGAAGCGGTAGCGGACAGTTCCTCCGGTCAGAATTGTTCCCTCCACGTCAGATTCGCAGGTTTCAAAGGTCTTGCAGGACTGAAGCAGTCGGTTATACGCTTCCTGCTTTGCAGCGCCGTTTTCCTTGTCTGCAAAATCGTTGTAGGCATAGCGTGAATAAAGCTTGTCTGTGGTCTGGGGAGCTGCGTCGACGCTGTATGAAAATTTTCCCTCAAGAACAAAGGGTTCGCTTTCGTCGTAAGGCTCTCCGATTGCGATATATTCCTGTCTGCCCCCCGAAACGACCGATGCAGGCTGGTCTGCAAAGGACGTCACAGCAAGGGGTATTGCCGCCGCTGCGGCTACAGCAAGGCCTATAATTGCGGATAATAGTTTTTTCATAGGCTTATTCCTTTCCCGTAGTTATATTGTACCTTTTAT
This sequence comes from Ruminiclostridium sp., assembly GCA_051882195.1. Taxonomy (GTDB): domain Bacteria; phylum Bacillota; class Clostridia; order Oscillospirales; family Ruminococcaceae; genus Ruminiclostridium_E. The sequence continues at coordinate 1,041 of JBJERI010000003.1, forward strand.
AATATCATATAATAATTCATATTTCAATGCCTAAAACATATAAAAAACAATGCTGTTTTTTGTAGTTTATTCCCTCGGTTGCTATTTTGTTATGATACAATAGATAAGCGACAACGGATTTACCTGCGTGGGAAGTCTTTGCTATTGACAATAACGCTTATAATATAGTATAATATAGGGTGATTTTCGGACGAGAGGAAAGGGAGCATGAAAAAGGGTAAGGCGCTTAGGGTTATTTCACTGCCATTTGCTGTATTATTTTTTGTGCTGCTTTTCGTGCTGAATTTCGCTTATATACTGGCATCTCTGCTGCTTATATCGGGGGGACTGCTTACGATTCCCGCAGGCATAATTGCCGCTGTGGGGCTGATTACGGTAGCCTCCGACCTTTCGCCATTCGCCCTTGTTTTTGCAGGAGGCTTCTGCCTGCTTATGGGCGGCGGAATGGGGCTTTCCCTGAGTTATGTGTGCACAGGGTCGGTAATTACCCTGCATAAATATCTCCGCTGGTACAAACCTTATGAAAGACAGGGCAGCCTTGCGGTAAACCACAGCAGACGGATAAAGGGACATATAATAAGGCTGTTTGCTTTCGGCATTTTAAGCCTGCTTCTGTGCGTAGGGGTGCAGTTTCTCGCCGTAAAATCGGGCTTTAAAAGCACCTTTATCTCGGAACGAATGGAGTTTGAACGGGTAAACTACATTACGGTAAACACCACCAACCTTGACCTTACGGTGAAAATGTACGGCGGCGACAAAATAATTGCGGAGTACGAAAACGACAGCCCCATAATTGCGGACACCAGCGACAACAGCAGGCTTAAGCTTACCCAGTCGGACGACTTCACTTTGTCCCTTTTTTCCGCAAAAATGTTCAGCTACAAAATGACCCTGTACATTCCCGAAAGCGAATACCGAGAGCTTGTTTTCACCTCTACAAGCGGCGATATTCACACCGAAAGGCTTACGGCGGAATACCTTGAGCTTGCCACAAGGAGCGGAAATATAACCGCACAAAATCTCGACTGCAAGCTGAAAATCGTAACGGACAGCGGAAAAATTACCCTTGACTTTGACCGTTTCGGAAACACCGCAAACGTGCAGTCGGGGTCGGGAAGCATAACCGCCGCAGTCCCCGAAAATTCGGCAATCACCCTCGAATTTATCACCGACAGAGGTACTTTCACCTCACAGCTTTTTGACAGAAAATACAACGGACGAATAGGCGACGTATCCGAAATGAGAGGAATTTCCCCTCGCAATTTCAACGTGACAAGCGGTACGGGCTGCCTTGAAATATACGAAAAACAGGAGTAAAAATGCTTTCAATAATAATTCCTGCCTTTAACGAGGAGGAAAATATCGAAAATACCGCAGAGGTCATTTCTTCCCTTATGGAGGAAAACGGCATTGACTGCGAAATAATCTTTGTGGACGACGGCTCAAAGGACAGGACCTGGGAGCTTATCGACGGACTTACAAGGACAAATCCCTCTGTAAGAGGGCTGAAATTTTCAAGGAATTTCGGCAAGGAGGGGGCAATTTTCGCAGGACTGAAGGCCTGTCTTGGGGACTGCGCCGTGGTTATCGACTGCGATTTGCAGCACCCCCCAAAGGTAATGCTTGAAATGTACAATCTGTGGAAACAAGGTTACGAAGTAGTGGAGGCGGTAAAGGCGGACAGAGGCAAGGAAGGTCTTTTGTATAAGCTGTTTGCAAAAAGCTTTTACCGCATGATGAAAAATTCCGCCAACATAAACCTTGACCGTGCCAGCGACTACAAGCTGATGGACAGAAAGGTAATCGACGCCCTTAACGAAATGCCCGAGCGATTGACTTTTTTCAGGGCGCTTTCAAGCTGGGTAGGCTTTAAGACAACGCAGGTTGAATTTGTGGTAGCGCCAAGGAATGCAGGCAAAACCAAATGGAATTTCAAAAAGCTGTTCAAATTCGCTCTCAACAATATTACCAGCTTTACCACCCTCCCAATGCAGATAATCACCGTAACGGGCATAATCTGCATAATCGGCGCAATAATCCTTGCGGTGCAGACCTTGGTGAATTTCTTCTGCGGAAATGCGGCGGACGGCTTTACTACCGTAATTCTGCTCCAGCTTATAATCGGCTCGGTGCTGATGATAGGTCTTGGCATTATCGGCTATTACATCAGCAAAATTTACGAGGAAATCAAGTTCCGCCCGCGATATATCGTATCCATTGACACAAACGAAAGGAGAAAAAACAATGCTGACAACAGCGGCAGCCGCTGAAACAAGCACTCTGCAAATAATCCGCGGCTATGTAAGGCGCTTCTGCAAAAGCAATTATCAGATTATACTTGCCTTTGCAATACCCTTTCTCACTCTCCTTGTGACTTATATGTGCATGGGGGTTTATCCTGCGGGAAACGGCTCGGTGCTGTCCCTTGACCTTAACGGACAGTATGTGTACTATTATGATTATATGTACGACGTTTTTGCAGGAAAGGAGAGCATTGCCTATTCCTGGAGCAGAAACCTTTCGGGTGAATTTATGGGCATTGTGGGCTACTACCTTGCAAGCCCCTTTAACCTCCTTGTGTGGATGTTTCCGAGGGAGCATATAACCGAGGGACTGCTCCTTATGATGATAACAAAGGTGGGCGCAATAGGCGCTTGCTGCGCTGTTTATCTTTCAAGGGGAAAGGGCTACGATAACTTTACGGTAATTGTCTTTTCGCCCCTTTACGCCCTCTGCGCCTATACCGTTGAGCAGACCATGAACCCTATGTGGCTGGACGGGGTAATGGCGCTTCCTATTGTGGTTTACGGCATTGAAAAGCTTATTGACGAAAACAAGTTCAAAATGCTAATAATCGCTTGGGTTTATTCCTTTGTTACCTGCTTTTATATCGGCTATATGATAGGCATTTTTTCGGCGTTTTACTTTATTTATTACTGCTGCGCCACGGGAAACAAAAAGGTTTTCTCACACCTTTTCAAGAAAGCTGGGCTGTTTGCCCTTTCGGCGGTAACGGCGGTAATGATAAGCGCATTTATGATACTGCCTGTCTATAACTCATTGTCCCTGGGCAAATTTGAGTTTTCCACTCCCGATTACTCCATTAAACAGAACTTCAATCTGATTTTACTTGCAGGAAAAATGCTGCCCGACAGCTATGATACCGTGCGTATGACGGGACTGCCCTTCCTTTACTGCGGCACAATATGTCTGCTGCTTGTTCCTGCCTATTTCTTCTTAAACAAGCTCCCTGTCCGTGAACGTGCGTCAGGGGCGGCAATAACCGCCTTTATGTTCGTTTGTATGTACATCTGCCCCGTTGATATGATGTGGCACGGAGGACAGCTGCCTAACTGGCTGCCTCAGCGCTACTCCTTTATGGTTTCATTCCTGTTTGTATGCTTTGCGGCAAAGGCCTTTGAGCATCTTGGGGAAATTCGGGGAAAAATGCTTGGTGCGTTTGCGGCGGCGTGGTTTATTCTCATTCTGTACCTTGAAAACCTTGATACCTTTGACGAAACCCTTGGTTCAAGCGGCCGTGACTGGCTGGACGGAATTACGGTAATTCTCCCCGCCCTGCTGCTCCTGCTTATTGTAACGGGTATTCTCTGCGCTTTCAGAACCCGAATGAAAAAAAGCTTTTCCGCAAAAATTCCCCTTGTGGTATTTATCTGCGCCGAGCTGCTTTTCAACACCACTCTCCAATGCGTAAAGCAGAATATTGATATTGTGTATTCCTCAAGGGACAGCTACAACAACGTAATTGTTCCTACCCGTGAGGTGGTGCAGGAAATAAAGGCAAACGACGACGGCTTTTACCGCATTGAGAAAAAC
>JBJERI010000004.1:0-22378 GCA_051882195.1 Ruminiclostridium sp.
CTGTTTTATGGTCATGCTTTCATCAATTGAAAGGTCGGTAGAAACAACGGTTTTCAGCAAACAAATTCTCCTCTCAATGCAAAATGCCCCAATGCGCAGCATCAGGGCGTCTTTGCCTTACTTCTGATTTACTAAGTAGTTCCAGGAATCCCTGCACATCTGGTCAAGGGTTCTTTCAGCCTTCCAGCCAAGCTCCCTGTTTGCCTTTGCAGGATTTGAGTAGCACTGGGCAGCGTCGCCGGGACGTCTGTCAGCGATAACATAAGGTATTTTAACGTTGTTTACACGTTCAAAGGTGTTGATTATATCAAGGACGGAGTAGCCGTTGCCTGTGCCAAGATTATAGGCATTGCAGCCCGTTTCGTTTCTCACCTTGTTGATTGCCGCAATATGACCGAGGGCAAGGTCAACAACGTGGATATAGTCGCGCACGCAGGTGCCGTCCGCAGTTGGGTAGTCGTTGCCGAAAACGGAAAGCAGCGGCATTTTGCCCGACGCAGCACGGAGAATAAGGGGCATAAGGTTATTGGGGATACCGTTGGGGTCTTCGCCGATTTTGCCGCTTTCGTGAGCGCCGATTGGGTTGAAGTATCTCAGCAGGGCAATGCTCCAGCTGTCGTCAGACGCATAGAGCTGGCGGCATAAATCCTCAATAATAAGCTTTGTGCTGCCGTATGGGTTAATTGCGGAAAGAGGGAAGTCCTCTGTTACGGGCACAGTTTCGGGAATTCCGTAAACCGTTGCGGAGGAGCTGAAAACCAGCTTCTTGCAGTTGTATTTCTTCATTGTTTCAAGAAGCGCAAAGGTGCAGTCAAGATTGTTTCTGTAATACATAAGGGGCTTTACGCAGCTTTCGCCAACTGCCTTGTAGCCTGCAAAATGGATTACCGCTTCAATGAAGTTTTCACTGAATATCTTGTCCATTGCGCCCTTGTCGCATACGTCCGCTTCATAGAATTTGCAGTCCTTGCCTGTGATTTCCTTTATAAGCTCAACGGCTTTGGGCTTTGAGTTGTAGAAGTTATCAACGATAACCACGTCCTCGCCTGCGTTAAGAAGCTCAATGCAGGTATGGGAGCCGATATAGCCTGCGCCGCCTGTTACTAAAATAGCCATAACCTTTCCTCCTCTGTAAATGATTACATAAGATTATTATAGCTATATTTTGCCCAAAAGTCAATACAAAATATTGGCAACCTCTAAAAACCACCGGCTAATGCCTTAGCACCTCATCTGCTTGCATATTTTCCGTCATCTTGCACAAATTTCGTTTGATTGGCGTCAGCCAATCTGCACTCAATTTATACAATCTGACGAAAAATCTGACTGCGCATCTGAGGCACTATGATTTTTAGAGGCAGCCTGATGATTATACTTGCAAAAAAGGAATAATAAGAGTATAATGTAAATATCAATATAAAGGACGGACGTTATGAGCAATATTACCTACAAATACATAAAATCCAACAAGGACGTGCAGACCTACATAAGTATGGCGGACGCTTCGTTAAGCTCAATCGGCTACACCGAGCACAGCAACGCCCACGTTGAAAAGGCGGCGCAGACCGCTTATATGATACTGTCAACGCTGGGTTATCCCGAGCGTGAGTGCGAGCTGGCGCAGATTGCCGCATATATGCACGATATAGGCAACGTAATCAACAGAATCGACCACGCTCAAAGCGGTGCAATTATGGCGTTCAGACTGCTTTCAAATTTAGGTATGCCTGCGGAGGAAATCGCAATAATCGTTTCCGCAATCGGCAACCACGACGAAAGCACGGCTTATCCCGTTAACCCCATTGCGGCGGCGCTTATTATTGCGGATAAAACGGACGTAAGGCGTTCAAGAGTGAGAAAGCCTCTTGTGGAAGACGACGCCGTGGGCGTTCAGCGTATACACGACCGTGTTAATTACGCCTGCGTTGAATCAAGGGTGTATTTTACCGAGGACAAATCAGCCCTTGTGCTTGAAGTAACAATTGACGAAAACATAAGCTCCATTATGGAATATTTCGAGATATTTATGGAGCGTATGAAGCTTTGCAGAAATGCTGCAAAGACTTTAAAGCTGGAGTTTCACCTTGTAATAAACAATAAGAAAATTGTGTAAAAAATTTCAGCATTTATTGACAAAAAACACAAAATATAGTATAATACAGTTGGTTGAAACCAAATCAGTTAATCAGGAAAGGAAATTGAACTATGAAATTTTGTAGCAAGTGCGGAGCACAGTGCGAAGACAACGCAAACTGCTGTCACATCTGCGGAACAAGCTTTGTTCAGGCAAATGCAGCTGCTCCCGTAACTAACGTCGTTGACCCACACGACCACACAGCCGAATTCGACCCCAAGGACATTTCCGACAACAAGGTAGTAGCAATGCTTTGCTATCTTCTCGGCGTTCTGGGCGTTATAATCGCTTGCCTTTTATCTACCGACTCCAAATATGTAAAGTTCCACGTAAGAGCTTGCCTTAAGATTATGGTTATAGAAGCGCTTTTACTTTTCGCTCTGATTGTGCCGTTCCTTGGCTGGCTTGTTTATGGCGTTTGCACAGTTATTTGTGCCGTTATCAGAATTATTGCTTTCTTCCAGATTTGCGGCGGCAAGGCAAAGGATCCTGCAATCATCAGTTCATTCGGCTTTTTAAAGTAATATCAATACATAAAAACGGGCTGGTGTCTTATTACAAGACATCAGCCTTTTTTATTTCAGTCCATTTCAAGCAGCGCTTCCGCACAGCGTATTCCGTCAACCGCCGCCGAAACAATTCCTCCCGCATAGCCCGCTCCCTCTCCGCATGGGAACAAGCCCTTTACCGAAAGGGACTGACAGTTTTCATTCCTTTCAATGCGGACGGGAGAGGAGCTGCGGCTTTCAACGCCTGTAAGAATTGCGTCCTCGTTTTTGAAGCAGGAGATTTTTTTTGCCATTTCAGGAATGCCCAGCCGCATTGTTTCCGTAATAAACGGGGGAAGGAAGCTGTCGGGAAGGGCAAATTTTGTACCGGGCATATAGGTGGGCAGTACATTGCCGAATGAATCAGAAACCCTGTTTTTGAGGAAATCCCCCACAAGGGAAACAGGTGCGGAATAATCGCTTCCTCCTGCTTTAAAGGCAAGCCGCTCCGTTTTCTGCTGAAAATACATTCCCGCAAGGGGATCATCCTCGGGGAAATCCTCGGGTGTAACGCCTACAAGAAGAGCGCTGTTTGCGTTTTTTCCGTCACGGGCAAAGCAGCTCATTCCGTTTGTCACAACGGTACCGGGCTCGCTTGCGGCGGCAACAACCTGTCCTCCGGGACACATACAGAAGGTGTAAAGGCTTCTGCCGCCAGGGAGATGAATTGCAAGCTTGTAGTCTGCGGCGCCGAGAGCCTTGTGCTCCGCAAAATTACCGTACATAGAGCGGTTTAGGTCGGCTTGGAGATGCTCAATGCGTACTCCCACCGCAAAATGCTTTTTGGACATTGCAACCCTTTTTCCGTTCAGCATTGTAAAGGTATCACGGGAGCTGTGGCCTATTGCAAGTATAACCCTGTCCGTTTCAATTTCCGTTTTCACGTTGTTCTTTTCGTAAATCACAGCGTTTATTTCGCCGTTTTTTACTCTGTAATCGCAGAATTTCGCTCCGAAAATAACTTCGCCGCCGAGAGAGATTATTTTCTTGCGGATATTTTTTACCGTTTCCGAAAGCTTGTCCGTGCCGATATGGGGCTTGGCAAGGTACATAATTTCCCTTGGTGCGCCGTTTGAAACAAGCTCCTCAAAAACATAGCGTATGCGCTTGTCCTTTGTGCCTGTGGTAAGCTTGCCGTCGGAAAAAGTGCCTGCGCCGCCCTCGCCAAACTGCACGTTGCATTTCGGGTCAAGCTGTCTGTTAAGCCAGAAACTGTCCACCGCCTTTTTCCTGCTGTCAACGTCATAGCCCCGTTCAAGGACAACAGGCCTTGCGCCTGCCTTTGCTAAAGTAAGCGCTGCAAAAATTCCCGCAGGACCGAAGCCAACTACAACAGGCCGCTTGTGTAATTCTACTTTTGCAGGCTCGGGGTAGGAATAGGGAACAAAAGGCGTTACCGAGCGGTTTTTGCGTTTTAAAATACGGCTCTCGTCCTTTATTTCGGCGGTAAAAGCCATAATGAATTTTATGTCGTTTTTCTTCCGTGCGTCAACGGATTTTTTTGCAATTTCAAGCTTTATAATGCTTTCGGGAGCAATTCCTGCCGCCTTTGCCGCAAGCTTGACAAGAAGCGTATATTCATAGTCAAGGGGGACGGAAACGTCTGAAATTTTTATCATGCTTTTCTCCTTGATTTAATAAATTCGGCGGCGCTTTTTCCTGCAAGACAGCCGCTTGCCCAAGCCCAGTGAAGATTGTAGCCGCCGCAGTCGCCGTCGGCGTCGATTATTTCTCCTGCAAAATAAAGCCCTTTCACAAGCCTTGAGGATAGCTTTTCGTCAATTTCCTCCCCGAAAACACCGCCGTGAGTAACCTGTGCGGCAGTAAAGAGAGAAAGCCCGTCAACGCTGAATCTGCGGCATTTTATAAGGGCGGCAAGCCTTTTTATGTCATCGGGTTTAAGGGAAGAAGCCCTGCTGTTTAAGGGCAGTGAAACAGCCCCTTTCATAAGACATTGCCCCACTCTTTTCTGGAAAAATCCTGTAAGCATATCTTCAAGGGCACATTCTCTGCGCTGTTTTTTTATTCGAAAAAGCAAATCAACTACCTTGTCATAGTCATATTCGGGCATAAAATCCACGCAGATGCTAATTTCAGAGCCGTATTCCGCCGCAAGGGGAGAAAGATTGAAAATGCAGATGCCCGACAATGCATTGTCGCTGAACTGAATTTCGCCAACCTCGGATTTAAGCAGCTTTTTGCCGAGATAGGCGCTGACCCTGCAGTTTACACGAAGCCCTTTCAGCGCCTTTACCATGCTGTCATTGCACTTTATGGGCGCAAGGGAGGGGAGGGGTTTTATAATTTTATGCCCCAGCTTTTCCGCAAGAGCAAAGCCGCTGCCGTCGCTGCCCATTGAGGGAGAAGCGCAGCCTCCTGTACTTAGAATAACCGCTTTTGCAGAAAGGCTGTTGTTTATGAGAAAGCCGCCTTTTTCGGCTGAAATGCTTTGCACGCTGTAATCGCAGATTTCCTCAACGCCAAGCCTTGTCGCCTCTAACCTTAATGCGTCAAGGACAGAGGCAGCACTGTTGCTGTAGGGATAAACCCGACCCTGTGAGTCGGTGTAGGTAAGCAGACCCAAGTCCCCGAAAAAGCTTTCTGCTCCCTCAAATTCCCCTATTACTTTCGAAAAATAAGGGTAGGTGGTGCGGTAGCTTTTTTCGGTGATTTCGGTGTGGCTAAGATTGCAGCGGCCGTTTCCCGTTGCAAGCAGCTTTTTGCCTGTTCGGGGCAGCCGCTCGATAATAACGACCTTTTCTGCGCCATTTCTTGCGGCGGTTATTGCGGCGGCAAAGCCCGAAGCCCCTCCTCCTATAACTGCAATGTCAGCGTTAAGATTTCTCATCTGCGTACTTCCTTTATAAATGTTAGTATAAGTATAGCACATTTTCTTTTGATTTACCAGTAGAAAATTCCCCTCACCATAAAAATGGAAGGGGAAAGAATTTATTTAAGCGTGGAAAAAAATAATAATAAGAACAAGTTTCCAATACCGCCGTTACACAAGCATTGTAATTAAACCAACATAGCAATAGGCGGAACTGCCAGGGGTGGCACACCCCAAGGCGGAATTGCCCGGGGTGGCACATTCTCTTAGATGGACTGGGCAGTATAAAGCTTGTAGTAGTCGCCTTTTTTCGCAATAAGCTGGTCGTGTGTTCCTGCCTCGGTAATGCCCTTGTTGGATATATACATTATTCTGTCGCAGTTGCGGACGGTGGAAAGGCGGTGAGCGATGATAAAGGAGGTTCTTCCTTGAAGCAGGTGGTTAAGCCCACGCTGGAGATACCGCTCGGTTTTTGCGTCAATGGAGGAGGTCGCCTCGTCAAGCACCAGTATTTTCGGGTCAGCAAGGATCGTTCTTGCAAAGGCGATAAGCTGCTTCTGACCCTGTGAAAGTCCTGCGCCCCGCTCCTTGACAACGGTGTTGTAGCCGTCCTTAAGCTTTGTTATAAACTCGTCTGCCCCTACGATTTTGCAGGCGGCAATTGCTTCCTCGTCCGTTGCGTCAAGACGGCCGTATTTTATGTTGTACATAATTGTTCCGCTGAAAATAAAGCTGTCCTGAAGCATAATTCCCATCTGCGAGCGGAGAGAGTAGAGAGTTGCCTTTGAAATATCGCTGCCGTCAATAAGCACCCGTCCGCCGTTCAGATTGTAGAAACGGGAAATAAGGTTTACAATGGTGGTTTTGCCTGCTCCCGTAGGTCCTACAAGAGCAATGCTTTCGCCTGCCTTTGCGGTAAAGCTTACGTTTTCAAGGACGTTTATGCCCTCCTCGTAGCCGAAGGTTACGTTTTCAAAAGCAACGTCCCCCTTGATTTTCGGCATTTCCGTTGCTCCTATTTCGTCCTTAACGGTAACAGGCTCGTCAAGGGTCTCGAAAATACGTTCAAGATAAGCAACCGCATTTATAAAGGTGTTCATAAGGTTTGAAAGGTTAAGGAGCGGCTGCCAGAAGCGGCCTGCATAGCCCGTCATACCCACGATTGTACCAAGAGAAACCGTTGATGTTCCAAGAACAAGCAGTCCTACAAGATAAATGGCTGCGTTTACCCAAATCGAGATATTATCAACGGTAGGCCATACAAGGTTTGAAAAGCGTACAGCTCTCATCCAGTCCTTGCGGTAAGCCTTTGAAAGCTTGTCGAAAATCTCGGCGTTTTCCTCTTCTCTTGTGAAAAGCTGAGTTACCTGCACGCCCATAATGCTTTCGTGAAGATATGCGTTTAGGTTAGAGCTTTTGTTTGAAACGGCCTGCCACGCTCTGCGCTGCTTGTTCTTGATTATGAGCATTACCACTGCAAATATGGGCAGTCCTCCCAAAATAACAAGCGCCAGCTGCCAGCACATTATGAACATGAAAATGATAATAAAAATCAGGTTGAATATTTCCAGCACAAAGTTGATAAGTCCGTTTGTCATCAAATCGGAAATGCTGTTTATGTAGTTGATTACACGGGTGAGAATTTTGCCGTGGGGTCTGCTGTCGTAATATTCAAAGGAAAGCTTCTGCAAATGCTCGAAAAGGTCGGTTCTTATGTCATAAACTATGTCCTGTCCAACCTTTGTCATTGTCCTTGAGCGGATTACAGAAAGAGCAACGGACGTAACGATAGACAGCAGAAACAGTCCCCCAAGGAGGAGAAGCTGTGGAATATCCCCGTTTGGTATTGAGTTATCGATTGCGTACTGGGAAATCATCGGTGCAAAAAGTCCGATTACGGCGGCAGCCGCACTCAGCAGCAGCGAAACTGTAATTTTCCACCTGTACTTTTTGCAGTAAACAAGGGCTCGCTTTAAGTGCCGTATGTCGAAAGGCGTTTCAAGTGTTTCGTCAACGTCATATTTATTTCTTGCCATAATTATTCCCCCTTTCAGGTCTGCAAATCGTAAACCTCACGATAGTAGCCGCCTTTTGCCACAAGCTCATCGTGAGTGCCCATTTCGGCAATTTTTCCGCCCTTAAGCACAATAATCTTGTCTGCATTTTTCGCTGAAGAAATTCGCTGTGCAATAATTATCTTTGTGCAAGGGAAGTCAAGGTTTGCCAAAGCGTTCTGTATATTCTTCTCTGTTTCAAGGTCAACCGCCGAGGTTGTATCGTCAAGAATAAGTATTGACGGCTGGACTGCAAGGGCTCTGGCAAGGGCGATACGCTGCTTCTGACCGCCCGAAAGACCAACGCCTCTTTCGCCCACGATAGTTTCATAGCCCTCGGGCATTTTTCTGATAAAGCCGTCTGCATCAGCGGCTTCTGCGTATTTATACACGTCCTCCTCGGGCATATCCGAATTGCCGAAAGCGATATTTCCGTCGATTGTGTCCGAGAAAAGCAAAACGTCCTGTGTCGCCATACCTATATTGCTGCGGAGCTGCTCCAGCTTCATCATACGGACGTTGTGACCGTCCACAAGCACCTCTCCCGAATCGGGGTCGTACATTCGTGAAATAAGCTCCACAAGGGTGGTTTTGCCCGAGCCTGTTTCGCCCATAATTGCCACGGTTTCGCCGGGATTGATTTTAAAGCTGATGTCGTTAAGCACCTGCCGCTTGCCGTAGCTGAAAGAAACGTTCTTAAACTCAACCTCGCCCTTTAATCTGCCTTTAATGTCAACTGCGTCCGAGCGGTCAACGATTTTGGGCCTGCCGTAGTAAATCTCGATAATCTTGTTTGCGGAGGCGGTAAATCTTTGCAGATCGTTTATAATGTTGCCTACCGTTCTCATTGGGTTGGAAAGGGTCCAGATAAGTCCCGAAAATGCGGTAAACTGACCGATTGTTATTCTGCCCGTAATGACAAAAATGCCGCCTACAACAAGCTGCACAACAGAAAGCGCCTGTGCGGTGATTTCAATTGCGGGGTAGTAGTTGAGCCAAGTGAGAGCCGCTTTTTTGTTTGCCTCGGAGTAGTCCTTGTTCATCTTGTTGAAGCGCTTGTTTTCAAAGCTTTCCCTCGCAAAGGCCTTGATAACCCTGTTTCCCGAAATATTTTCCTCTGCGCCCGTGTTCATTTCGGAAAGACGGTCACGAAGGTCAACATAAAGAGGACCAACCTTTTTCTTGAAAACAAAGGTTATAATGAAAATAATCGGCGTAAGAGCCAGCAGGCAAACCGCCATAAGGGGGTCAAGTGCAAAGAAGAATACCGTGCTTGCGGTAAACAGTACCAGACATTCCACAATAGTCTTGATTATCCACGCTACGGAATGGCGAATCATATCAAGGTCGCCGCTCATTCTTGTCATAATGTCCCCTGTGCGGTAAAAGTCAAAGAAAGCGGAGTCCTGCCTTTGAACATTGTCGTAAAGCACCTTGCGAATGCGGTAAATCAAGCCCTGTGAGGTGGTTTCGTAAATCATATTTGCCGAGTACTGAATTACAGTGCGAAGCAGCGTAAATCCAACCATTGCAAGGAGCATACCAATCAGCACGTCCCTGTGGTCGGAAAGGTTTTGTGCAGCGTTGTCATTGAAGATAAAGGTATCAATGATTTGCTGGCTGAAATATGGCGTGATTATGTACATTGACTGGCATATACAAGTAAGTCCCAGTGCAAAAATATATAATCCCCGATAGCCCTTAAGGTTTTTCCAGAGCCATTTTAACAGAAACATTCAATTCCCCTCTTTCCTATTTATTTGCTTTTCCTATTTTCGGCGGTAATCGTTTTCCGAGCCGCAAGTCATATTATATCAGATAATTCAAAAAATAAAAGGGGGTAATGTAAAAAATAATCAACAAATTTTCGCAGAATAAAGTTACACCTTAAGCGATTATTGACAAACGCAGTAGGATAATGGTATATTAAAACAAACAATCTGTTATTCTGAACATAAAATGGGAAGTGTTATTTTGAGAATTTATGTAATTGAAAATCCGTCGGCTGATATTTTGGAGCAGGTTTTGTCGTTGCTGCCTGAGTGGAGAAAGGAAACAGCAGAGAGATTTATGCACGTTGACGATAAGCTTAACTGCGGATTGTCCTATCTTCTGTTGCAGTACGCATTATATATGGAGTTCGGTTTTTTCGAAACAGAACGATTTGATTTTGGCGAAATCGGCAAGCCCTACCTTTCAAAGCACAAGGACGTTTTTTTCAGCATAAGCCATTGCCGAACCGCAATTTGCTGCTGTGCAGGGAAAACCGAAATGGGCGTTGATATACAGGATATACGCAAATACAGCTTTCGGACGGCAAAAAGGGTCTGCACGGAAAATGAACTGGCACTTCTTGATAAAGCGGAAAACAGCGACAGACTTTTTTCGGAAATATGGAGCGTTAAGGAAAGCGTGGGCAAAATGACAGGAAAGGGTTTCGGTGAGGGCTTTCCACAGATTGACTCGCTGCTGCGGATAAAAAATAAAAGCAGCTCCGTTTACGAAGCCGCCGATTATTTTATTTCATTGTCGATTAAAAATTCCTTTGAGGAAATCGAAACGGAAAAGGTTGACGTTACTTTTTTGCTGTCTTTTCTTCAACAAAGGCTTTAAGGCGCAGATAGGTTTCCTCGCTTATAACGTGCTCCACCTTGCAGGCGTCGTTTTCCGCTGTTACGGGATTTACTCCAAGCAGCTCGATAAAGAATTTGCGGATAAGCTTATGCCGCTCGTAAACCTCTTTTGCACGCTTTAAGCCTGTTTTGGTAAGCTTTATCTGCCCATCGTCGCAAACGGTAATGTAGCCAAGCTCCTTTAAAATGCTCATTCCCTTGCTTACGCTGGGCTTTGAGTAGCCAAGCTCGTTGGCAATGTCTATTGAGCGGACATACTTTGTCTGCTCGTCCAGCTTATATATTGCTTCAAGATAATCCTCGCCCGAACGCTGAATATCCACTCAACTCACCCTTTCCGCAGAAATGCGCAATTTGTTTTATTTATTGTACCATAAATTTGAATTTATTGCAAGGGGTTTGTGAGCTGTGACATATAAAAAGTAAACCGCCCGTTTAATCAGGCGGTTTTTGTTATTAACATCACTATTAAAACCAAAGGGTAAATCCGTTCATTCTCCAGCCGTTGTCCGTTGAAACCATTTCAAAAGGAATTTCCTCATAGGTTGCTTCGGAGTTTTCGTCAAACTGATCCTTATACTCCGCAACAGCCTTGAATTTTATGCTTTCCTCCGATTGTTCAATCAGCTCAAATGAAACGCCCGAATAGGAAATGTCGCTGCCCCTTGCGCCGTCCATCCAGTAAACCTCGCCCTCAACATTTTTTACCGATGTGTTGTTAAGGAACGCTGTTACCGAATCGTCGGTATAAGCGGATTTCAGATAATCCACAAAGCTGTCAAAGCTTAAACCTGTTGAATAATAATAGTTTTCGTCCATCTCGCCCCTTGGGAAGCCGAATATGTCGGTAGCCATTCCGTAAGCCATTGCGATTTTGTAGGCTCTGTTGAAAATCTCGGCTTGCTGTCCTGTCAGAAAATCAAGGGTAAGTTCGCCTGTATAAACCTCGCCAATTCCCTCGTAATCAGCAAGGACGGGAAGCTCTACGGCAGGTGCGGTTGTGGTTTCTGCTGTTTCCTCTGCTGTTGTAGTTGCCTCGGTTGTCGTGGTTTCGGGTGCTTCTTCTGTTGTAGCTGCTGTTGTTGTTTCCTCGGTTGCTTCGGTTGAAGCGGTTGTCTGCTCCGAAACGGTTGTCTGCGCTGTTTCCGCCTTTCCGCAGGCTGATGATAAAATCACTGCGCCGAGCAGAAGTAATGCCAAAAGTTTTTTCTTCATAATGCCACCTCTTTCTTTCGACCATTATACAATATTATTTCGCCAATGTCAATAAAACCCCGTCTGCATAAGCGTACCTTTCCCAAAAGTTCTCGGCGGAACTGTAGGAAGATACTCTTAACAGACGGGGATCATTTCATAAAATCAGCAAATTAGCTGCGTTTTTTTGCGCTTACTGCAATTGCAAGAGCGCCAAGGGAAACAAGCGCCACTGCTGTAACGTCTGCAACACCTGTTGACGGATTATCAGTCTTATCTGCTGAGTTGTCTAATGATGTATTTTCAGCTGCCTCGTCGGTTGTATCTGCTATTTCTTCGTCAGCTTCTGCTGTTTCATTGTCAGTTGTATCTTCTTCGACTTCATCGTCAGCTTCCTCAACGTCAGCAGCGCTGTTTATTATTGCTTCGCAGTCCTCTGCTGTTGCATAAACGTTTGCAACAGATGACCAGTCAATATCGCTGTTTGTAAATGCGGCGGAGTAACATTCTGTTCTGTCCTCTACGTTGTAAAGAGGTGCCATACCGCCCCAATCAGCCATGCTTGATGTATCAAGACCAATATCAGAGCCGTAGCCGATAACAGAGAAGCAAAGCTGAAGAACATCGCCGTCGTTTACCGTATAGTCAGCAGCGCCTACCATTGAGGATTCGCCGTTAATAAGGAACATCCAGCCCGACATTGAGTAGTAGTCAAAGCTTGCAAGCCATTGGCTGTCGGCAGGAGCAGTTACTTCTGTACCCTCGGGAAGCGCAGCTGTAATTTCGGGAAGCAGCTCGCCCTCTGAACTTGTTTTGATTGACGCAATGTAAGTGCCTGCGCCGTCGCCGCCGTTGAGGTTTTCTGCGCCCAGAGCCTTTTCAAAGACTGCTGCCGCCGAGTCGCCTTCCTCAAGCTCAATTACCGTTGGCTCAAGAACAAAGCCGCCGCCGATTGTGAACTTTTCTACTGCCACAACCGCCTTTGCAGGCTCATTTTCCGCCGAAACGGACACTGCCATTGCCGCCGCAATTGCCATTGACGCAATTACGCTTACCATTGTTTTTGCTTTTTTCATTTTTTATTCCTCCGATAAATTCCGAAAATGCCAAGTATTCTGACTTGAAATCAACCTTGGGCTGCGCCTTCCCGAGTTACCAGTGACATAATGCAGCCTTCGTCCTTCTTACAGCAGCGGGGACTGTTACGGTTTTGCACCGTATTCCATGACAAATTCTATTTTTTTATTTCAGCATTGCGCTGATAAGTAAATTATATAATAAACCACTATCAACGTCAATAATAAAAATAGACAATAAAAAATCCCCAAAGACAATGCCTTTGGGGATTTTGATATTACTTGTTTCGCATGGTAACAATCAGCCCTTAACAGCGCCGAGTGTTACGCCCTTGATGATAAATCTTGATAAGAAGAGATATACGATTACAACAGGGATAATTGCAAGTAAGATAATCATGTAAACCTCACCCATATCGCCTGCCTGTGAATTGATACGGGAACGTACAATTGAAAGCATAATAGGTAAAGTGATGATTTCTTTCTTGTCTAAAATAAGAGCAGGGGTGAAGAAGTTGTTCCATGACGCAACGAATGCGAAAATCATCTGAACAGCCATCGCCGGTCTTAAGATAGGCAAGCAAATAGTATTGAAGGTTCTGAACTCGTTTGAGCCGTCAACACGGGCAGCCTCAACAATTTCAAGAGGCAGCGTACTGTCAATGTACTGCTTCATATAGAAATATGTTGCAGGAGCTGCAATTGCAGGGATAATCAGAGGCCAGTAGGTGTTTGTAAGATTTAAGCCGTTTACAATCTGTACGAAACCTAATGCTGAAACCTGTGTAGGAATCATCATAACGAGGATGATGAACTTATGAGCAAAGTTCTTGCCCTTGAAGTCGTAAACGCATATACCGTATGCTGTCAGCGCTGAGAAATATGTACCGAGAATACATGTGCAGGCAGCAATGATAAAGCTGTTTAAAAGACCCTGTGGAAGGAAGAAGATGCTGGTATCGTTCCATGCAGTAAGGAGGTTGTCAATGAAGTGTTCCTTAGGTAGTACTTCAAAGCCTGCCTGAAGCTGTGCATTAGATCTGGTGGAGTTGATGATCATCAGATAGAATGGGAAAAGGCTCAGGAAAGTAACAAATGCAAGGAAAATGTAGGAAAATACTCTTGAAGTAATAAGTGAAAATTTGCTGGTGTGGATCTTGTAATCCTCAAGATTGTTTGCCATTATTACTTGCCTCCTTTCTTCTTCTTTTCAGACGGTACAAGGGACTTGAATACAACGATGCTGAGTAAGCCTGTGATTACGAACAGAACGAGGGAAACAGCACCCGCCATACCGTAGTTCTTACTTGTTCCGATGAATCTGTTCAGGTACATAACAAGGGTCATTGTGGTTCTGTTAGGAGTACCAAGTCCTGCAGAAATAATCTGCGGTACATCGAACATCTGCAGACCACCGATGAGGGCTGTGATAAGTACATAAACGATAATTGGCATAAGTAAAGGAAGCGTGATTTTGAAGAACACCTGTCTTGAGTTAGCGCCGTCAATTGAAGCAGCTTCAAACAAGCTCTGGTCGATACCCATAATACCTGCCATAAGGAGGATTGTTGTGTTACCGAACCACATTAAGAAGTTGATAAACGCAATAATCGAACGAGCAGACCATTCGTTGTTGAAGAACATGAATACTTCGCCGCCCATTGCCTGGATAATCTGGTTGATAGGGCCAACATTAGAAAACAGTGTGAAGAATAACATTGAGAATGCGGAAGCCATGATAAGGTTCGGCATATAGATAACTGTTTTGAAGAACTGCTGACCTTTGATTTTAAGTCTTACACTTGTAAAGATTACAGCAAGTAAAAGAGCAAATACAATCTGCGGAATTGCACCCATAAGCCACATAATAATGGTATTAGAGGTATATACAAGAATATCTATAGTACCATTATTGCTCACAGTGAACAGGGAAATATAGTTGTCAAGTCCGACGAAATTCGGTCCGACCTGTTTTAAACCGTCCATATAGTTCTCGAAGAAGCTGTTATAGAAGGTCATGAACAGCGGAACCAGCGAGCAAAGAGTATATACTATAAAGAACGGCGCGATAAAAGCATATCCCCATTTTGCATAGCTTATTGACTTGTGCTTTTTAGAATTCATAAGCTGATACCCTCTCATTCATATAAGTAAGAGGCAGGGCAAATTAACTTGCCCCACCTCTCTTTTTAATCATCTGAGCGAAAACAAGTTGCCAAGCAAGATGACTTACGGAGTCTCAATTGCAGCGTATGTTTCGTTTACATAAGCGTAGAAGTTGTTAAGAGCAGTTTCCTTATCGCAAACGCCTGTGAAGTAGTCAAGGATTGTTGACTGGTACTTTTCGTTAAGGAGCTGGTCATAAATTGTGTTGTTTTCGAACTTGATGTTCTTAGCGAGGTCAACGAATACTGCTGTGTCGTTCTGACCGCCGAGGAATGCGTTGCCGTAGTCTGGGTCGTTAGCAAACTTTTCGTTTACAGCAGAGTTGTTTGTGAACTGGCTTTCGTTTTCGATAAGAGCGGAGCAAACGTCTTCGTTCTCTGTGAATGCCTTCATAATGTCAGCGAGCATTTCTGTGTTGTCTGAACCTTCAGCAGCGAGGATCCAAGTACCGCCCCAGAAGAATGCCTGTGGTCCCTGGCAGATAGCCCAGTCGCCGTAGCAGCCGTTGTCAGGATCCTGAGCGTTGCCCATGCAGAAGTTGTAGTACCAAGCAGGACCGAAGAAGCACATTGTCTTACCGTCCTTGAACATCTGCTGGTTCTTTTCATCGCCCCATACGCCTGATGTAAGTGTATAGCCGTTTGCTAAGTATGTTTCAGCCTGGTTTGTCCAATCTTCAACAACTGATGGCATTGTGAGCTTGCCGTCTGTTACCCAAGAAGATGTAGCGTTGTTGGAGAATACACGGTATGTTTCGCAGTAGGAAGCTGTCATGTAGTAGCCAAGTTCCTTAGCTGTAGCAGCAACTGCGTCGAACTTTTCCCAAGAATCGAGCTTGCTCTGAACTTCAGCAGGATCAGATGTACCGAGAACAGCCTCAGCAACTGAACGTCTGTAAATTAAAGCAGCCGGGCAGCACTGGAAGGAAACACCCTTCATAACGCCGTTGGAATCTGTAGCAGCCTGTGCTGTGTATTCATACATTGTATCAAGCTTGCTAACGCCGATCTTGGAAACGTCCATTGTGTAGTCGGAGTCAACATACTTTAAAATGTAGTCAGCTTCTGCAAGGAACATATCAACCTTGTCATCAGCAGCTGCGGAAGCTTGGTTACGGAGAGCTTCGTCAAGCTTGTTCTGATATACACCGTCGTCGGATGGGTTGATTACCCAGTTAACTGTTACGCCCTCAGGGATTCCGGGAGCTTTG
This sequence comes from Ruminiclostridium sp., assembly GCA_051882195.1. Lineage (GTDB taxonomy): Bacteria > Bacillota > Clostridia > Oscillospirales > Ruminococcaceae > Ruminiclostridium_E. The sequence goes on from JBJERI010000004.1 coordinate 15,846, forward strand.
TCGAAGTAAATCGGGTCAGCGCCGTTTTCATCAACGTCAGCCTGGTTGAGAGCTGTTGTAGCTGCATAGTACTTTTCGAAGAAGCCCTTGAACTCTTCGTTCCATGCATAAATGTTAAATACCTTACCCTGTTCAGCAGGAGCTGCGTCTGTAACTACAGTTGTGTCGCCGCCATCGGGAGCAGCTGTTGTTGTTTCGCCGCCGTCTGGAGCAGCTGTTGTGCCTGCTGTTGTTGTAGCTGTGTTTCCGCCGCATCCAGCAAGTGACAGAATCATTGCTGATGTTAAGAACATAGCTAAAATTCTTTTCTTCATACTTTCTTTCCTCCAAAATGGTTTGTTGAATGTGTATGTACATTCATTTGGTTTGAACGGAAGGGTCACACAAAATATACACACATTTGTTAGGATATATGTCTTTCGTGAATTTCTTCCGATTTCATTTGTAACTATATCACAAATCCGTTTTGTTTGCAAGTCCTTTTTTTAAATTTTTTGTCATTAAACTTTAGGAAACGTTTCCAAACAGTGAATTTTTTTCAGCCTTTGGTAAAAATGACAAAGGGAAAATTTTTGCGGGCTTTAACTTGTGTAAACGTTAACTTTTCAAAAGTGAAATCCTTTTAAATGGCTTTATAAAGCCATTTACCCGTTTGTAACCGTTTTGTCATATTTATTTTTTCACAGCGCAGTATTCTAAAAATCGTATAGTTATATTGTTTAAAACGCCGAAAAATTTTTATTGGTGATTTGTAAACGTTATCCCGAAAAGTTTCGAAAATCGTAAAAATTTGTGTAAATTTTATTGTAACCGAATTGTAACTTAATAACTTAAAAGACTATTTTTTTGTAACTGTTCTGTAATATATTTTAGCTTAATGCTTTTCGTTAAATAGCACATTTTTTCTCTTTTCTTAGGTAGTAAAAAAGTATTTATGCTAAAATTTTCGATTTTTTTGAAAATAGGCTTGCAATATACGATGAAATAATGTAAAATAAATATGTACTTTTCAGTAAAACGTATATACTATTTATATATTATAGGAGGCGAGCAAAAATGTCAGTGTTCTTTTGGGGAAAATCGGACCTTTTTTGTATGCTGCATTTGCGCTCACAAGCTAAGTGTAACATTTAGTCGGGGTTTATCTGCAAAAATCTCGGCTTTTTTATTTTTGACGGCACTGCAAGCCATAGGAAAGGTAGGATTTTATGAAAAAAGTTGCGGTTGTAATGGGCAGCGACAGCGATTTGCCCGTTGTAAAAAAAGCAGCCGAGGTGCTTAAGGAATTCGGCGTTGAATTTGAAATGCGTGTGCTTTCCGCTCACCGCTCACCGAAGGAGGTAGCTCAGTTTGCACAGAGCGCAGACGATAACGGCTTCGGCGTAATTATTGCGGCTGCGGGTATGGCGGCTCATCTTGCGGGGGCAATTGCAGGCAATACTTATCTGCCTGTTATCGCAATTCCCGTTAAGGCAAAGGCACTGGAGGGAATGGACGCTCTCCTTTCATCGGTAATGATGCCTCCCGGAGTTCCCGTTGCAACGGTGGGAATTGACGGAGCGGCAAACGCAGGCTATCTTGCGGTGCAGATTCTTGCCGTAAGCGAGCCTGAGCTTAAGGAAAAGCTTATTGCTTTCAAGAAAAGACAGAATGAAAAAAATCTTGAGGCAGACAGAAAAATGCAGGAATTAGCTAAAGAGCTATAAGATATTCAGTATAAAATAAAGGAGAAACCACTATGCAGAAATTAGAACAGCTTTATGAAGGAAAGGCAAAGAAAGTATTTGCTACAGAGGACCCCGATCTTGTAATCGTTGACTACAAGGACGACGCAACCGCTTTCAACGGCCTTAAAAAGGGCACAATCGCAGGCAAGGGCGCTGTAAACAACAAGATGACAAACTATATGCTTCAGCTTCTTGAAAAAGAGGGCGTTCCAACTCACTTTGTAGAGGAATTAAGCGATAGGGAAACTCTTGTAAAGAAGGTTGAGATCGTTCCTCTTGAAGTAATCGTAAGAAACGTTGCAGCAGGCAGCTTTTCAAAGAAGCTTGGCGTTCCCGAGGGCACTCCATTAAAGACTCCTACCCTTGAATTCAGCTACAAGAACGACGATTTAGGCGATCCGTTCATCAACGATTATTATGCGCTTGGTCTTGGACTTGCCACAAAGGAAGAAATTGCCGACATCACAAAGTACGCATTTATGGTAAACGACTTTATGGTAAAGTTCTTCAAGAGCATTAACGTTGACCTTATCGACTTCAAGATCGAATTCGGCCGCTTCCACGGCAAAATCCTTCTTGCAGACGAAATTTCACCCGATACCTGCCGTTTCTGGGACAGCACAACTCACGAAAAGCTGGACAAGGACAGATTCCGCAGAGATATGGGCAATGTAGAGGGCGCATATCAGGAAATGATGAAGAGAATTTTCGGTTAATAAAGATAGATAAAGACATAGCATAGGAAAAGGGCAGTCCGGTTATAAAGCCGTTTCCGCAGGTATTAAGCGGCTTAGAAATTCCGCAGGTTTTTTGCGGTAAGAATCGGAGAATTATATGTTTGATAATTTACATGAGGAGTGCGGCGTTTTCGGCATTTATACAAAAGAACAGTCGGACGTTGCAAACTCGGCTTATTTCGCTCTCTATGCTTTGCAGCACAGAGGGCAGGAAAGCTGCGGCATTGTTGTAAACGACCGCGGCGTGTTCAATTATCACAAGGGAATAGGTCTTGTCAACGAGGTTTTTAACGCCGAGGAGCTTTCAAAGCTTGGCAGAGGCAAAATTGCCATAGGCCATGTGCGCTACTCAACCACGGGAGGTCTTAATTCCCACAACACTCAGCCAATCGTAGTCCGCCACATCAAGGGACCAATGTCAATCGCTCACAACGGCAATCTGGTAAACGCTCTTGAGCTGCGGTCGGAATACGAGCTGAAAGGCGCAATATTCCATTCCACCAACGATACCGAGGTAATTTCTTACGCAATTACCGAGGCAAGACTGACGGCAGGCTCTATTCAGAAAGCGGTTGAGCAAGCAATGTACAAAATCAAGGGAGCCTATTCTCTTGTAATTATGTCGCCCAAAAAGCTTATTGCCGCAAGGGACCCCAACGGCTTCCGTCCTCTTTGCATAGGCAAGCTGCCTAATGACGAGGGCTATGCGGTGGCAAGTGAAACCTGCGCTCTTGACAGCATTTCGGCGACTTTCGTCCGTGATATTGAGCCGGGGGAAATCGTTGTGATAGACGAAAACGGCATTGATAGCATAAAGACCCATTGCGGCGGAAAAAGCACAATGTGCGTTTTTGAATACGTTTATTTTGCAAGACCCGACAGCGTTATTGAGGGAGCTTCCGTTCACGCCGCAAGAATAAGAGCAGGACGTTTTCTTGCGAAAGAACACCCTGTTGAGGCAGATATTGTTGTTGGAGTTCCCGACAGCGGACTTGACGCTGCATTGGGCTTTTCAATGGAATCGGGAATACCCTACGGCGTAGGCTTTATCAAAAACCGCTACGTTGGCAGAACATTCATTCAGCCCGCACAGGGTATGCGTGAAAACAGCGTTAAAATCAAGCTTAATCCAATTTCCGAGGTAGTAAAGGGAAAGCGGGTCGTTATGATTGACGACAGCATTGTAAGAGGCACTACAAGCGGACGAATAGTTAATCTTCTCCGTGAAGCAGGGGCAAAGGAGGTTCACGTCAGAATTTCCTCTCCGCCCTTCACAAACCCTTGTTTCTTCGGCACAGACATTGACAGCAGGGAACACCTTATCGCCTGCAAAATGTCAATTCCCGAAATATGTAAGCACATCAATGCGGACAGCCTTGGCTATCTCAGCGAAGAGGGTGTGCTGAAAATTGCGGGAAATGCAAAATGCGGCTTCTGCTCGGGCTGCTTCACGGGAAAATATCCCATTGACGTTCCCGATGAAATGCCAAAGGATAAATTCGAGAGCAAGCTTGAGGAATAGGCAAAACCAATTGAGGAGCAACGCTCCGTGAAAGGATATACACATGAAGAACAGTTTTTCTGAAAGCTACAAGGCAGCAGGCGTTGACGTAACAGCCGGCTACAAAGGCGTTCAGCTTATGAAAAAGGACGTTGAAAGAACAAACATTCCGGGCGTGCTGGATGGAATAGGGGGCTTCGGCGGACTTTTCCAGCTTGACCTTACGGGAATCAAGGAGCCTGTGCTTGTTTCGGGCACAGACGGCGTAGGCACAAAGCTGAAGCTAGCAATGCTTATGGATAAGCACGACACAATCGGTATCGACGCAGTTGCAATGTGCGTAAACGACATTATCTGCTGCGGCGCAAAGCCGTTATACTTCCTTGACTATATTGCAATAGGCAAGAACGTTCCCGAAAAGGTTGCTGAAATCGTAAAGGGCGTTGCGGACGGCTGCGTAATGGCAGGCTGCGCTCTTATCGGCGGCGAAACCGCAGAGCATCCAGGTATGATGCCCGAGGACGATTACGATATTGCAGGCTACAGCACAGGCGTTGTTGACAAGAGCAAGATAATCGACAACACAAAGATGAAGGAGGGCGATGTTATTATCGGCCTTGCTTCAACGGGCGTTCATTCCAACGGTTTCTCCCTTGTAAGAAAGATTTTCGATATTACAACAAAGGAAGCCCTTGAAAAGGTACTTCCCGACGGCAGAACCTTAGGCGAAACTCTGCTCACTCCAACACAGATTTATGTAAAGCCAATCCTTGACCTTATTTCAAAGACAGAGGTAAAGGCAATTTCCCATATCACAGGCGGCGGATTCTATGAGAATGTTCCCCGCTCATTCCCTGAGGGCTACACTGCAAAAATCACAAAGTCAAGCTATGAAGTGCCGTTTATCTTCAAGCACATGCAGGAGGTCGGCAACATTCCCGAGCGTGATATGTACAATACCTTTAATATGGGTATCGGTATGACCGTTGTCGTTGACAAGGATTTTGCAAATGAAGCGGTTGAGCTTATGAAGGGCTACGGTATTCCCGCTTACTGCATAGGCGAGGTTGTCAAGGGCGACGAGGGCATAATTTTGCTGTAAGCAAATACAGCTCGGCTGAGCTGAGGAAAATGGGAGGTGAATATTCGCTTTCCATTTTTCTTTACAAAAGGAGTTTTTATGAAAAATATTGTTGTTCTGGTTTCAGGGGGCGGCACTAATTTACAAGCGCTTATTGACGTCGAAAAAACAACGGGTCTGGGCGGCGGAAAAATAACCTGCGTTATTTCATCAAAGCCCGACGCTTATGCGCTGACAAGAGCAAAGGAAAACGGAATCAAGGGCGTTGTTGTGAACCGCAAGGAATACGCTGACGTTGCAGCTTACAGCAAGGCTATTCTTGAGGCAATCAATGCTGAAAAGGCTGACCTTGTGGTTTATGCAGGCTTTATGACAATTCTTGATGAAACCGTATGTAATTCCTACAAATACAAGATGATGAACGTTCATCCTGCCTTAATTCCAAGCTTTTGCGGAAAGGGCTTTTACGGACTTCACGTTCACGAAGCGGCTCTTGCAAAGGGCGTAAAGCTTTCGGGAGCAACGGTGCATTTTGTAACGGAGGAATGCGACGGCGGACCGATTATAATTCAGAAAGCTGTTGAGGTTAAAAACGGCGATACTCCCGAAACCTTGCAGCGCAGAATTATGGAGCAGGCGGAGTGGAAAATTCTCCCCAAGGCTGTTACATTGTTCTGCCAGGGAAAAATCACCGTGGAAAACGGCAAGGCAATTGTAAGCGAATAAGTATATATACGAACTGTTTGACGAAAGGAAAAATTATGAACACTATTTCACTTGAAAAGGAACTGAACTCCCTTGCCTATCACGGCAGAGGAATTGTAATCGGCAGATCCGCCGACGGAAGCAAGGCTGTAACCGCTTACTTCATTATGGGCAGAAGCGAAAACAGCAGAAACAGAGTTTTTGTTGAAGAGGGAGAGGGTATAAGAACAGAGGCTTTCGACCCGTCCAAAATGGTTGACCCCCACCTTATTATATATGCGCCCGTTCGTGTTCTTGGCAACAAGACCATTGTTACAAACGGCGACCAGACCGACACAATTTACGAGCTTATGGACAAGCAGCAGACCTTTGAGCAGGCGCTCCGCACAAGGGAATTTGAGGACGACAAGCCCAACTACACTCCCCGTATTTCGGGCATTATCCACGCAGGTCAGGGCGAAATGAACTTTGCAATGTCAATCCTCAAAAGCGCAGAGGGCGATCCTTCTTCCTGCGAAAGATACACCTACGCCTACACAAATCCGTCAGCAGGTCAGGGCAGATTTATCCACACCTATTCGGGTGACGAAACAGAGCAGAACGGCGTCCGCAGACTGCCAAGCTTTGAGGGCGAACCGAAAATCGTTGAAATTCCCGATATGGCAATCGACCAGCTTACAGAATATATCTGGAAGAACCTTAACGCCGACAACAAGGTATCTCTGTTCGTAAGATATATCGACATTGCAACAGGCAAGTACGAATCAAGAATCGTAAATAAG
>JBJERI010000005.1:0-4765 GCA_051882195.1 Ruminiclostridium sp.
CAATATTGGTATATTTATATTATACCACATTGTCTAACAAAAGGGGAGCATTTCACGTCTTCTCAGGCAGTTTATATTTGCTTATCATTATTTACTTATCAAAGCTGTACTTATCCGAAAAATCAAAGGTTGCAAAATAATCGTGAGGTGTTTCCGCACGTCTGATTTTCTTGAAGCTGCCGTCCTCGCAGAGAAGCACTTCAGCAGAGCGAAGCTTGCCGTTATAGTTATAACCCATAGAGAAGCCGTGAGCGCCTGTATCGTGAATATAAATCAGGTCGCCAATGTCGATTTTCGGCAGCATTCTGTCAATTGCAAACTTATCGTTGTTCTCGCAAAGACCGCCTGTTATATCGTACTTGTGGTCGCAGGGCTGATTTTCCTTGCCCATAACGGTAATGTGGTGATAAGCGCCATAAATTGCAGGACGCATAAGGTTTGCCGCACAAGCGTCAAGTCCGATGTATTCCTTGTAAATGTGCTTTTCACGAATTGCCGTTGCAACAAGAGCTCCGTAAGGCGCAAGCATAAATCTGCCAAGCTCGGTGAAAATTGCAACGTCCCCCATTCCCGCAGGAACAAGAATTTCCTCAAAGGCCTTCCTTACGCCCTCGCCGATAACCTCAATATCGTTTGCAGGCTGGTCGGGTCTGTATGGGATTCCAACGCCGCCCGAAAGGTTGATAAAGCTGATTTCAACGCCCGTTTTTTCCTTGATGTCAACAGCCGCCTTGAACATTATTCTTGCAAGTGTGGGATAGTATTCGTTTGTCAGCGTGTTGCTTGCAAGGAAAGCGTGCATACCAAACTTCTTTGCGCCCTTTTCCTTAAGGATTTTGTAGGCTTCAACAATCTGCTCGTGGGTCATTCCGTACTTTGCGTCCCTTGGTGTGTCCATTACGTTGCCCTTTTCGGAGGTTTTGAACTCTCCACCGGGATTGTAGCGGCAACAAATGGTTTCGGGAATGCCTGTAAGCTTGTCAAGAACTTCAATGTGTGTGAAATCGTCAAGGTTGATTATTGCGCCAAGCTCATAAGCAAGACCAAAATCAGCGTCGGGAGTTGCGTTGGAGCTGAACATAATGTCGTGATTTTTTGCGCCTACCTTGTCGGAAAGCATAAGCTCTGTGTAAGACGAGCAGTCAAAGCCGCAGCCCTCCTCCATAAGTATTTCCATAAGATATGGGTTAGGGGTTGCCTTTACTGCAAAATATTCGTGGTAGCCCTTATTCCACGCAAAAGCCTTTTTAAGGCGGCGAACGTTTTCTCTTATTCCCTTTTCGTCATAAATGTGGAACGGGGTGGGAATTTCCCTGATAATTTCCTCTAACTTTTCTTTGGTGGTAAACGGTGTTTTCATCTCTGTTTCCTTTCTTTATATTAAACTTAATATTAACAATGCACCCGTTATAATTATCTTAGCAGCAATGCTGCCTTTTCTGATTTTATGAAGCTTTTCCTCGGTTGTTTTTTCGGGATTGTACATTGCGCTGTTTTCCCACTGTGGCATAAAGGAGAAAATGCTGAACGCCCCATAGCATAGCAATACCACAAGAGCAGAAATCACAGCGCCGCCCTTTCCACCTGCCACAAGCACAATGTCAAAAGCAATAACTCCCACAGCAAATACCGCCGAAATAATCTCGGCAATAAGCTCGCCCTTTGAATACGCAATTTTCTTCATCATACGTTCATATACTTTTCAAGGAATTTCAATGACATTTCTATCCACTGCTTGGCGTTATTGTTGTAGAAATACTCGTTCCAGCCTGTTGTTTTTGAGCAGTCGGAAAGTCCGTGCGGACCCTCGTCAAACATATGTAACTCGCAGGGAACGCCGTTTGAAACGCAGGCCTTTGCCATTACAAGACTGTTATGGGCTGAAACGCAGTCGTCGCTTGCGGTGCACCACAGGAAAATAGGCGGTGTTTTAGGCGTAACTCTGTTTTCAAGGGATAATCTTGACAATGCCGCCTTATCGGGATTTTCCCCTAAAAGCACATCGAAAGAGCCCTTATGAGGGCTTGTAATGCCGCTTATAACAGGGTAGCTCAGTATTGCAGCATTGGGACGTATATCCTCCGGCTCACAGCCGATAGCCTTTACAATTCCCGTGTCAGCCCACATTGTAGCAAGACATCCTGCAAGGTGTCCGCCTGCGCTTGCGCCCCATACGGCGATTTTGTTCTTGTCAATGCCGAACTCGTCCGCTCTCATGCGGATTTTGTACATAGCGTAAGCCGCATTTGCAAGAGCCGCAGGATATTTCTTGTTGCAGGTATAATTAAGCACAAAGGCGTTGTAGCCCTCGGCAAGATAACGCATTGCAATAGGCTCTGCCTCACGGGAGGAGCAATACTCATAGCCGCCGCCCGGGAAAATGATAATTGCAGGACGTTTTTCGCACCATTTCAGATTTTCGATGTTGTCAAGAAGATACGCCTTGACAAAGGCTGTGCGTTCATTGTTGAGATAAAAGGTTTTTGTAGTCATTTTTTACTCCATAAAATATTCACAAGCTATATTTCTATTGTACTACTTTTGAAAGAATAAATCAACTATAAATTCATAAATGCGTGAAATAAATCACAATTTTGCCTTTGCCTTTTCCATAAACCTTTCGTTATTCACAATAAAGCGCTCGTGTCTGCCCTTTCCGATTACTCCTGCCTTATCATAAGCAATAACCTCAAACACAAGGCGCTTTCGGTCAATTTCAACCAGCTCGCTTTCGCACCATACCTCTGCTCCTACGGGAGTTGCGGCAACATGGTCAATTTCAAGGCGAGTGCCTACTGTTCCCTGTCCCTCATCAAGCTGTTCCTGCACCGAAAGCATTGCCGTTTTTTCCATAAGGGCAATCATTGCGGGAGTTGCAAAAACCTCCAGTCCTCCGCTGCCCATTGACTTGGCGGAAAGCTCAGTTGTTACTGTTATATCCTGTCTGCCTTTTATTCCTGTTTCTAACATATTTATCTCCTTATTTAAGAAATTTTGCGATTTCGGTTTCGCTTATATTGGGGAGAATTTCCCTTGCCCTTTCAAAAAGCCTTTTGTAGGAATCAGCAGGCTCTTCCTTATAGGCATTATTCACATATTCCTGCCCGAAAAGCGTTTCGGGAGTGCAGAAGTTCGCCACCGCCCAGCCATAGGGCTCTCCTGCCTTATTAAGCTTTCGTGAGGTTTTTCTGAACACAAGGTAGCACTGCATCTGTAAGCTTGTCATAACGCCCTCGAAGCCTTTTTCGCCGCCCTTGCCAAAACCTGCCTGCTCCTTTATTATGTACGAGGGAAGAACATTGTCCGTTTCAAGGAACAAGTCCATTACCAGCTTTTCCTTGTGCTTTGCAAGTCCCTCATCCCACCTTGCGTCAAAGTCATAACCGTCACGGCGGTAATTCAGCAATGCGCCGAACCATTCCTTTGAAACAAAGGCGGCGTTTTTGCCGGAAAATTTACCGTAGGCAATTTCTCCCTCCGCCGCAATCTGCTCACGCCATTCCCAAGGGTCGTTTTCTTCTCCCGAAAACCAAGGCAGATTTTTTGTGACTGCGTTCAGCGAAAAATCCTTTATCCTACCGTCAAAAAGGGGCAAAAAGCCTGTTTCACGGATAAGCTCCTTTGCCTGTTCCATTGTTTCAATAGTTTTCAGCTTCATTGCTCCTCCGAAATGTTTTTTTACGGTATAATTATAATACAAATCCCGTTTAAAATCAACACCGTTTTTCAAGGAAAATTGCATATTCACCCCAAAAACATTGACATTTTCTCCCGAATATGTTAAAAATAATATATACGCTTTTTCATACAACAAAACCGATAAAAGGAAGTAAAACAATGACCTCAGAAGTTACAACCATTCAGTGCTACGGCTCTGATTTAATAAAAAAAGTCCTTGAACAGGAGAAAACAAAGGCATACAAAATAAAGCTGCTAAGCGGAAACCCAATTTCCTCCGTGCTTACCTCTCCCCTCCTTGTCACATACGACGATCTTGAGGAATGTAACCTTAAAACCAAGGTTAAAAACGGGCTTTTAATCGAATGCGGCAAAAGGACCCTTGACGTAATTGAGGAAACCGAAGCCGAATATCTGATGATTGATTTAATGAACGAGGTCAAGGACAGATATGTGCTTTCCGCAAACACCGTCAAAGCCGAGTTTTCCTACTGCGGAAACAAGGATTTTGAAAACGTAATTAAAAAGCTTTATCCCGACTGGACTTTAAGCACAAGGAAATGCTTTGAAATCCCTGACAACGAGCTTACGAAGATTTTCACCTTTGTCTGCAATTATTTCAAGAAAAGATTCAATCAGAGCAAAATCATTGTTGCGGAATGTTACCTCGGCGAGGAATACATTGACAAAAACAAGGCGGTAAAAAAATTCCCCGAATCAATGAATATTCCGCAGATAAATGCGTATCTGAAAAAATGCTACGGAACAATTCAGAAATCAATGCCCCAGTGCAGATTTATAAAGTTTCCCGCAGGTATCCGCAGCGAATTAAACGCAGAGGGAGCGGCAAGCCCCAAGCTGCTTGACAGCAGATATTACCGCTATGTGCTTAAAGCGATTGACATTGCCACCAACAACACCAACAATATTACCCTTGAAAAGCTTTATCAGGATTTTATGACGGAAATGAAGCCAGCCGCCGAAAAACCGCAGTAACCCGTATAAAACAAGCCTTCCCGAATTTACGGAAAGGCTCAGTCTGTCCAAAAACCCCATATTCCACACGGAATATGGGGTCAATTTTTCA
>JBJERI010000006.1:0-4699 GCA_051882195.1 Ruminiclostridium sp.
CCAAGGAAGAATTTGAGGGCGCAGAGGTAATCGGTGAAACCGTTGAGGATTACACAATTACCTGCGGCGATACGGTTATTGACATTGCCCAGCTTGAAAAGAAGTGGGATACAGTTCTTGAGCCAATTTTCAAGAACACTCTCAAGGAAATGCCAGCTCCTGCTGTTATTGAATACAAAGAGGGCTGCAAGACAGTCTGTGCTCCTGCAAACAAGGTTGCAAAGCCAAAGGTGCTTATCCCCGTATTCCCAGGTACAAACGGCGAATACGATATGGCTGACGCATTCAGAAGATACGGCGGCGAGGCTGAAATTTTCGTTATCAGAAACCTTACAGGTAAGGCAATTGAAGAAAGCGTAGCGGAATTTGCAAGACTTATCGGCGAAAGCCAGATGATTGCTGTTCCCGGCGGCTTCAGCGGCGGCGACGAGCCCGAGGGTTCGGGCAAGTTCATCAACACCTTTTTCCGCAACCCCCGTGTTAAGGAAGCGGTTAACGATATGCTTTACAAGCGTGACGGTCTTATGCTTGGTATCTGCAACGGCTTCCAGGCGCTTATCAAGCTTGGTCTTGTGCCATTCGGCGAGATTAAGCCGCTTACAAGCGAAAGCCCAACTCTCACCTTCAATACAATCGGACGTCACCAGTCACAGCTTGTCTATACAAAGATTTGCACCGACAAGACCCCGTGGTTAATGCACTGCAAGGTAGGCGAAACTCACACAATTCCGATTTCACACGGAGAGGGACGTTTCGTTGCAAGCGAGGAAATGATTCAGAAGCTTATTGCCAACGGACAGGTTGCAACCCAGTACGTTGACCTAAAGGGCAACCCCACAATGGATCTTGCATACAATCCCAACAGCTCAATGTACGCAATCGAGGGCATTATTTCACCCGACGGCCGTGTATTCGGCAAAATGGGCCACAGCGAGCGTATTTCCGACAACACCTGCACAAACGTTGACGGAAACAAGGTACAGCTTATGTTCAAGGGCGGCGTGGATTACTTCAAATAATTAAAAATAGCTGTATTTTAAGGCGAAGCCGCCTTTGACAATTCCGCCTCGCCGACAAATCATCTTTGCAGCAGATGATTTGCTCGGAGGTGCGAAAGCTGCTTTATCTGCAGCACGCTAAAGGTATAGCTATTACAATATAAGTCCGACTAATGTCGGACTTTTTTGTTTAATGCAAGCTAATTTAAGTGATTTTATTTAATGTTTATTTTAGCTAAAATCATTAAATTAACTAAAATGTGTAAACGTTGTCAAATACTGTTGTGAATTATGACAAAGCAACTTAACAATTATAGTTCATAGATACGAAATGTTGAGCAAAGCCGTTAAATTTTCAAAAAAGAATTGACAATGCCGTTAGGTTATTATATACTCTGTATAAGCTGAATAAATACTTAAAATTACTTTATCAGCTATTAAGACATTAAACCTGATTGACAAGGAGAGCGATTCTATGAACAACACAAAAGTTAAGTCCCCATTACAGTTCAAGAAAATTATTTCTTTGCTGATGACGTTTTTTATTCTGATTTCGTGTATAAACGGAATTACCTTTACGTCATCTGCGGCAAGCAGCGGATTTTATGTCAGCGGTACTACAATCTGCGACGCAAACGGCAATGCCTTTAAAATGCGCGGAGTGAACATTTCACACGCTTGGTTCAGTTCCTACACCGAAACCTCCATAAAGGCTGCGGCTTCTCTTGGCGCAAACACAGTCAGAGTCGTTTTATCCGACGGTCAGATTTACAGCAAGACCTCCTACAGCGAGGTTGAAAATATAATCAATCTCTGCAAGCAGAACAATCTTGTCTGTATTCTTGAGGTGCACGACACAACAGGCTCCGACAGCACGTCATACCTTGATAATGCGGTAAATTACTGGATTGAAATGAAGTCGCTGCTTAACTCCAACACAAAATACGTTATACTCAACATTGGCAACGAATGGTACGGCACATGGAACGGCAGTGCATGGGCTGAAGGTTACAAAAGCGCAATCAAATCACTGCGAAATGCAGGAATAAACAATATGCTCATGGTTGACTGTGCCGGCTGGGGACAGTATCCCGACTCAATCAAGAACAACGGCAAGGAAGTATTCAACGCCGATTCACAGGGCAATACGGTTTTCTCAATCCACATGTATGAATACGCAGGCGGCGATTCTTCAATCGTCAAGTCAAATATTGACAACGCCCTTTCTATCGGTGTTCCCGTGGTTATCGGCGAATTCGGCGGACAGCACACAAACGGAGATGTTGACGAATACACGATTATGAGCTACTGCGAGCAGAAGGGCGTAGGCTATCTTGGCTGGTCCTGGAAGGGCAACAGCTCGGGACTTGAATACCTCGATATTTCAAATACATGGGACGGTTCAAGCCTTACTGACTGGGGAAACACCTTGTTCTATAATACCAACGGAATTAAGAACACATCTTCTGTATGCTCCGTTTACGGCGGCTCCGGTTCAAATTCGGGCAGCTCCTCCGACAACAGCTCCAACCAATCCTCACAGTCTGATTATATCTCCCTGTTCTACGGTTCTTCCTCCGCTTCAAACTGGGGTCAGGCGGTATCTGTGGGAACAACAAAAGCAGGCGGCAGCTTCGACGCTTCCAACATTAAGGCAGGCGGTCATTTCTACGTTGAATACAAGGGAACAGATGGAAAGGTTGAGCTGATTTTACAGAGCTATTCAGGCGGCGCTTCATGGGCAAAGGTACAGCCAAGCGAAACAGGAACGGCAAACGGAAATTACTATGCAAAGTATTCCTACGATAATTGTGCAGCCGCTTTCGGCAGCAATTTCACAAGCTATCTTGATATGATTCACATTGGCGCAATGGACGCATATATTGAAGCAATTTCTCTCTGCTATGATTTCGGAACAGGCTCGGGAAATTCTTCAAACGACTCCTACACCGATTCAAACGGCGCGTCCATAGGTCTTGACGGCACATACTATATCAAGAGCGTTTTCAGCGGAAAATATCTTGACGTTGCGGCAGGCAGCTCCTCAAACGGCGCTAATATCCAGCAGTATCAGTTCAACGGCAGCAACGCACAGAAATTCAAGCTTGTAGGAGACGGAAACGGATATTACACAATACTTACCGCCTGCTCCGATTATAGCAGCGCAGTTGATGTAAGCGGAAAAAGCAAGTCCAACGGTGCAAACATCATTCAGTGGAAGAAAAACGGCGGCGACAATCAGAAATTCCAGATTGTTAAAATAGGCGACGTCTATGCAATAAAAACAAAGATTACAAGCTGCGGCTCCTGCCTTGACGTGTATAACTGGAGCACGGCAAACGGCGGAAATATTGCTCAGTATGAATACTGGGGAGGCGACTGCCAGCTCTGGTATCTTGAAGCATGCTGATTTTTTACAGCCCCGATTTAAAAAAATCGGGGCTGCGGCTTTTCTGACGTTTTAATAAATCTTTGCAAAAGCTATTGACAAATAACTATTTCGGTGGTATAATAAGCTTAATTTAAAACACAAAGGTGGTTTTTGTTTGGAGACGGTTCTGTAAGAACTTTGCATTAAAAAAGTAAGCGACTTTATGCCGCTTTGTTTGCTGTGCAATTTTTTACAGGCTGTGCCAATGTACCGTGTATATTGGAGCATAGCTTTGCGGCTGTGCTTTTTTTTATTGCAGAGTTCATGCTTAAATTTAAAAACATAATACTTATTTTGAAAGGAAATTTATCATGAATTACATCAGAAGCAAAAACTACGAAAACTTTTTTACGGGCGAATATTTAATGGGACCAAACTCTGTTAAGCTTATGGAGGAGCTTACCTCGGAAATGAGCCTGAAGCAGGGAATGAGAGTGCTTGATTTAGGCTGCGGAACGGGTCTTACTTCGCTTTTTGTTGCAAGGGAGTATGGAGTGCAGGTTTATGCCTACGACCTGTGGGTTACGGCAGGAGAAAACTACAAGCGTATCAAGAAGTGGGGAATGGAGGACAGAATTATTCCCATTCACGGCGACGCAAATGAAATGCCCTTTGCGGAGGGTTATTTTGACGCAGTTATTACTGCCGACTCCTATCACTATTACGGAAATAGACCCGGATTTTTCAGGGAAAAGGTTGCACCGTATCTTAAACAGGGAGGACAGTTCGGAATGATTGTTACCGGCTTTAAGCGTGAGCCGGACGAGAAAACTCACAGCCTGTTTGATGATATTCTGAAAGAAGAATTTAGCGAATGGCAGACCCTTGAATGGTGGAAAAAGCTTTTGAGAAATGACGGGCTGAAAATCTCAAAGGCATGGGAAAGCGGCGGCTTTGAGGAAATCTGGGCAGACTGGCTTAATACGGATAACTCCTATGCAATCAGCGACGGAAAGTGCTTTACCAAAAGCCATTTTGATGAAATGAACATTCTTGCTGTAGCAGGAAACGTATAAAAAATTACCCTCTGATGAAAGGCTCTTCCTTTCATCAGAGGGCTTTTATGTTATCAGTCGTCCGTCAGCTCAATGCTGTAAATATAGACATAATCATTTTTATCGGATTTTGTGTTATTGCCTACCCAGTATATTTTGCCTTTTGCATAAACGGGCATTTCGCTTCTATTTAGCTTTGCCGTTGATGAAAAACGGGTGCATTTCTGAATTACCTTTCCGTCTGAGTCAAGTACGATATATACAGCTTGGATCTG
>JBJERI010000007.1:0-4662 GCA_051882195.1 Ruminiclostridium sp.
ACAGCTAAGGCAATAATTAAAACCAAGACTATCAAGGGGGCGAGTAGCCCCCTCAAAACCAACTCATAAATCCAAACAAACACAAAACGGTGGCAGGGGCAATCCCTCTTTTAAAACCAAGCCATAAACCACAAAAACAAAAATGAGGGCTATCACCCTCATTTTGTTATTTTTTAAAGAGCCCCGCTCTTTTCCTCTCAATGGGATTTGCATTTTCATGCGCAATCTTCCTCTTTTTCCTTGCAAAGAAAAACATTATCAGCGCAACCGCAAAAATGATTACTGTCCACAAAATCTGCGACGCAAGCATTGAATCCTGCTGCACTCCCGCAATTGGCCCCGAATCCGTCATTGAGGGCAGAAAGTTGCTGTAAGTGGTTGGGTCAACGGATTTTGTGCTGCTGAAGGTAAGGTTAAAATTGCGGAAAAATGCGTCAAAGGTGCTGCCCGAATTGTATTGCGCTGACAAAATCACCTCGCATTTTACCGCACCCTCTGGCACGGCATAGTAATTCTCCGCCGTGCCGAGAGAATATGCGTGGTATTCCTTGTTGGCGGTAATTTCTCCCGTATCCGAGGACAGCAGCGTGCCGCCGTTTTCGTCGGAAAACCTTATTTTTGCCGAAATTGTATCACAGCTTGCCGTATCAAGCACATAGTTGTTTCCAAGCTCCGTCGAAAAGTAAAAGCCTGTGGGATTTTCTCCCTTAAGGTCGATTGTGTAAACCGCTTCATAGGCTTTATGCTCTGCATTTTTGCCGCCGAAAAACATTACGGGATACTGTCCGTTTTGGAAGTACATATCGTCCCCGTCCCATTCAAGCCTTGTGTAATCAGCAAGCAGGTTTTCGTCCTCTGCATAATCTGCCGAAACGGTTATTGCCATAAAAAAAGCCATGGCAAATGCTGAAATTATTGCAGGAATTTTTCTCATTAACGGTTTCTCTCTTTCATTGCCCTGTCGATTGTGCGCTTTGCGTCACGCTCCGCCATACTGTCCCGCTTGTCATGGAGCTTTTTGCCCTTGCAAAGCCCCACCTGAAGCTTTACCTTGCTGCCCTTGAAATACATTGATATAGGTATAAGGGTAAGTCCGTCCTGCTTGACCTTGCCGAAAAGACGGATTATTTCCCTTTTGTGCATCAGCAGCTTGCGCTCACGGAGAGGGTCCTTGTTGAAAATATTGCCCTTTTCGTAGGGGGAAATGTGCATCTGCTTAACGTAGGCCTCCCCGTTTTCAATGGAAATCCAGGAATCCTTAAGGTTTACGCCGCCTGCACGGATTGACTTTACCTCAGTGCCTACAAGCTCAATTCCCGCCTCGAGGCTTTCTATAATGAAATACTCGTGGCGCACCTGTCTGTTTTCGGAAATGGTTTTTATATTTTCTGCCATTTTGTCACACCTTTCTGAAAGAAAAATCCTTGCCACATTCATACTGAAAATATTCATATATTTCTAAAAATAAAACCGCTTCAAAATAAATCCCATATTGAAAAATGCGGCAGGATTTTCCTTGTACGCTGTATTATTTTACCTTTATTTAAAGGCTTTAAACCGCACTTGTACCAAAAAAATCTCTTTTGGGAATATTTTCGCACTATATATTATACAACCTTTACAAAAAATAAGCAACAAGTTTTACATAATTTTTTTGCAATTATCAAAAAAATATCTTGCAAAATAGAAAATTTTGTGATATTATTAGATTACAGCGTTACAACGATGTAATGAAAGTCCGTTTTCGGTATGCTCACTCACGTTGTGAACAGCGAAACGGCTTATTTTTTTAGGAGGATTTTAACAATGGCGTTAAAGAATCAGTATCTTATCGACTTACTTGAAACAGTTAAGAAAAGAAACGCAGGAGAGCCCGAATTTATTCAGGCAGTAACAGAAGTTTTTGAAACACTTCAGCCTGTTGTTGAAAAAAGACCTGACTTAGTTGAAGCAGGCGTATTTGAGAGAATCGTTGAGCCCGAAAGACAGATCATCTTCCGTGTTCCGTGGGTTGACGACAACGGCAAGGTACAGGTAAACCGTGGTTTCCGTATTCAGTTCAACTCCGCAATCGGTCCTTACAAGGGCGGTATCAGACTTCACCCATCCGTTTACAGCGGTATCATCAAGTTCCTCGGTTTTGAGCAGATTTTCAAGAACAGCCTTACAACTCTGCCAATGGGCGGCGGCAAGGGCGGTTCCGACTTTGACCCAAAGGGCAAATCCGACGGAGAGGTTATGCGCTTCTGCCAGAGCTTTATGACAGAGCTTTGCAGACACATCGGTCCTGACTGCGACGTTCCCGCAGGCGACATTGGTACAGGCGCTCGTGAAATCGGTTATATGTTTGGTCAGTACAAGAGAATCCGTGACGAATGGAGCGGCGTTCTTACAGGCAAGGGCTTAACCTACGGCGGCTCTTTAGCAAGAACAGAAGCAACAGGCTTCGGTCTTTGCTACTTCACAGACGAAATGTTAAAGGCGAACGGCAAGAGCTTCAAGGATCAGACAGTTGTAATCTCCGGCTCAGGCAACGTTGCTATTTACGCTACAAAGAAGGCTACCGAGCTTGGCGCAAAGGTAGTGGCTCTCTCCGACTCCAACGGCTACATCTACGATCCCGATGGAATCGACCTTGACGTTGTTAAGCAGATCAAGGAAGTTGAGCGCGGCAGAATCAAGGAATATGTTGGCAGAACAAGCCACAAGAACGCAACCTACACAGAGGGCTGCAAGGGCATCTGGACAATCAAGTGCGACATTGCACTTCCCTGCGCTACACAGAACGAAATCGACGGCGAAAGCGCTGCAATCCTTGCAAAGAACGGCTGCTATGCTGTTGCGGAGGGTGCAAATATGCCTTCAACTCCCGAAGCAATTGAGGTTTACTTCGCTAACAATATGCTTTATGGTCCTGCAAAGGCTGCAAACGCAGGCGGCGTTGCAACATCAGGTCTTGAAATGTCACAGAACAGCTTAAGACTTTCATGGACATTCGAAGAGGTTGACGAAAAGCTCCACAACATTATGGTTAGCATCTTCAAGTCCTGCGACGAGGCTGCAAAGGAATACGGTATGCCCGGCAACTATATGGCAGGCGCTAACATTGCAGGCTTCCTCAAGGTTGCTGAAGCAATGAAGGCTCAGGGCTGCGTATAATGCGAGGCAAGATTTTACCGGATTATGTCAAGGAAACCAAGACAAATTCGGCAGAGGACGTAACGGTTGATAAAACCGTAGGCAAAAAGCCCGAAAGCAAAAAGGTTCATAATCTTTCCTCGGGTTTAGTATTCACTGCTCCCGTTGAAAATAACAAAGACTGAAAAAAACTCCCACTGTTAATACAGTGGGAGTTTTTTCAAAATCAAATCCCGTAAAATTCTTTACGGGATTATTATGAACTTTATCTTCTTGCACATCTGTCAACGTCCATACTGTCGTAATACTCCCTTTTCTTCTCGTACATTCTGCGCTCAGCCTCTTTAATCATGCTGTCAATATCAACAGGCACGCTTTGGCTGTATATTCCGATTGAAATGTGATAGCCCTGCTCGGTAAGCCGTGCGGAAATGCCGCTCAGCTTGTCCTCCGACTGCTTTTCATCGCCGTCACGGACGAAAGCCACAAACTCATCTCCGCCTATACGGTAAAGGTCGCTGTCCTCAAAGTTGTCGTGAAGCTCGTTTGCAACGGCTTTCAGCATTTCATCTCCTGCGTCGTGACCCTTGGTATTGTTCAGCTCGTGCAGTCCGTTTACGTCAACAAAAATGCAGGAAAGGGAAGAGGCGCATTTTTCCGAATAGCTGCCGATATTGTTTTCGTAGCAGTTGCGGTTAAGCAAGCCCGTAAGCAAATCTCTTTCCGCAAGGCGCTGCTTTTCAAGAAACTCTTTCCTTGTGCTGCGGATAATGTAAATGAAACATGCCGCAAGGAGGAAAATCTCCAGCGAATAAAGCCCATAAGCAGCATATTTACCTTGGTTACTCTGTCGAACGCCAATCCCTCGGAAACGGAAATTCCCACTGACCAGTTGTTTACATTGGCGGGCCCGTAGCAGAAATACAGATAGCCGCCCATTGAGTGTGACTCAAATATGCAGTGGCCTGCATTTCCTTCGGTAACGTCCTCTATCATTTTTTCGTGGCTGTAGCCGCTTTTGGTTGTTCTGCTTCCCTTATCGGACAGGTTGCCCAGCGTATCGTGCCAGGTATCAACAATAAATTCTCCTGTGTTTCCGTCAATGACGTATATTGCCGCCTTTTCGCTGAAAGCGGTAACGTGGAGCTGCTTAGGCAGCGTTTTCAAATCAACCACGCCGTAAAGCATAGCTATGGTTTCGCCGTCCTTTTTAACGGGCACATAGTTGCGCAGAATCATTCTGCTTTCATCTCTTATATCAAAGCTGCGGTCGGAAATGTGCTGTCCGTTTTTAACCTCCTACTCAAAGGAAAGCAGTCCGTTTGTATCTCTTATCGGCTCCTTTGGCAGCATAAGCTTGTCCCCCGGGAGTAAAAGGGCAATGTGAGAAATCATTGTGTTAGGTTCAAAGCTGTTGATGATTCGCTGCACATCGGGGGAGTTTATGTCCTCCTCGGAGGCAATAATATCGGCAATGCTGGCAAGAAGCCGCTGGTCGCTGCTTATTCTGGATTCGATTTCGGT
>JBJERI010000008.1:0-4605 GCA_051882195.1 Ruminiclostridium sp.
AGAATTTCCTGAATATTTGAAATCTTCTTATCTGTAATAAGGATAAGAGCGTCGGACAGCTCTGCTACCATCTTGTCGCCGTCTGTTGCCATATAAGGTGAAATGTAGCCTCTGTCGAACTGCATACCCTCAACAACCTCGCTGTAGGTTTCGGCTGTCTTGGATTCTTCGATTGTGATTACGCCGTCTGCTGTAACCTTTTCCATAGCCTCTGCAATAAGCTTGCCTACTGTTTCATCAGCGGAGGAAACTGTTGCAACTCTTTCAATGTCAGCGCTGCTCTTGATTTTGTCGGAATTCTTTCTGATTTCATCAACCGCAGCGTCAACAGCCTTTGCAATACCTCTCTTTACAACCATTGGGTTAGCTCCTGCGGAGATGTTCTTCATACCCTCTTTAATAAGAGCCTGAGCAAGAAGAGTAGCTGTTGTTGTACCGTCGCCTGCTGCGTCGTTTGTCTTGGTGGAAACTTCCTTTACAAGCTGTGCGCCCATATTTTCAAAAGCGTCCTCAAGCTCGATTTCCTTTGCGATTGTAACGCCGTCGTTTGTAATCAGCGGAGCGCCGAACTTCTTGTCAAGAACAACGTTTCTGCCCTTTGGTCCAAGTGTAATCTTAACTGTATCCGCAAGCTTGTCAATGCCTGCCTGTAATGCCTTGCGAGCTTCCTCGCCGTAAATAATCTGCTTTGCCATAATACAAAATCTCCTTTATTATTATAATAGTAATCAGTCAACAATTGCGAGAATGTCGCTCTGACGGAGAATTGTGTATTCAACTCCGTCAACCTTTACCTGTGTGCCTGCGTACTTGCTGGTGAGCACCTTGTCGCCGATTTTAACTTCCATCTTGACTTCCTTGCCGTCAACAACTCCGCCGGGGCCTACCGCAACGATTTCAGCAATCTCGGGCTTTTCCTGTGCAGCGCTTGTGAGAATGATGCCGCCCTTTGTTGTTTCCTCGGCCTCTAACATTTTAATGACAACTCTGTCAGCTAATGGTTTGATATTCATAATTTATGTCCTCCTTCAATGGTTTTGTTTTTCGTTTTTAGCACTCTTGCTTGTTGAGTGCTAACCGACTAATCTATATTGTAATCATTTCTCGGAAAAAATCAAGTGTTTTATGAAATTTTTATCAAGTTTGTTAATTTGCAATAAATGTTATTAACTTTAATATATACTTTTATGCAATATTTAAATGGACTGTGGCAATTTTTGACTTGCTTTTTGTAAAAACGTGTATTATAATGTTTTTATCAAGAACGGCATTAACTGTCGTTTATTTGTTTTTACGGAGGTGCAGGCTGTGTCAAGAAATTTACTTATAATAGATAAAGACAGAAACAGCAATGAACGTATCAGCCTGTCCTTTCAGACGGACGGATACAAAATCAGCGTTGCGGAAAGCGGAGAGGAATCCCTTGCCAAATGGCGTCAGTATAAGGCGGATATTGTTTTGCTGGACGTTTCTCTGCCGGGAATGGACGGCTGGGAGCTTTGCAGGCGGATAAGGAAAATGTCTGCTGTACCAATTATGGTTATTTCAATGAAAAGCGGCACTTTCGAAAAAGTGCTTGCATTTGAACTTGGCGCAGACGATTACGTTGTGAAGCCTTACGATATTGCAGAGGTAAAGGCGAGAGTAAAGGCTCTTTTGCGGCGCATTGAGGGAAAAAACCAGCCCGGCGGCAAGGAAATAAGCTATCCCGGTCTTACGGTAAGCCTTGCCCATTATGAAATAATAGTAAATAATGTTGTATATAAAGCGCCGCCCAGAGAAATAGAACTGCTCTACGAGCTTGCTTCAAATCCCAACAGGGTTTATACAAGGGACGAGCTGCTGGATATTCTGTGGGGCGTGGACTATTTCGGCGACGGAAGAACGGTGGACGTGCATATAAAAAGGCTTAGGGAAAAGCTGGACGGCGTTTCGGACAAATGGCGCATTACAACCGTATGGAGAGTAGGATACAAGTTTGAAGTGGACGAGGAATAATTTTTTTCTTAATGAAACCTTTTTGTTTTTGCCGCAGTGTTATTATTGAACGGAACAAATAACACCTTAAAAAGTGCAGAAAGGATATAAATTATGAAAAAGCTTATTTCCATTACGGCGGCATTGGCAATAATCCTTACATTTGCAGGCTGCGGAGCTGCAAATTCCACAGAGCCGGAGGTAAACATTGCAGCAGACACAGGCTCCATTACAATATTTGACGATGAGGCGGGCGGCACTGCTGAAACAGCTGCGGCAGGCGTTTCCTCAACAACAGGTATTCCGTCGGCTACCATAGCCGCAGAGGGAGCAACAGCAGATATAACAGTTGCTGACGGCGGACTTTTTGAAAAGTCTGATTACGCTCTTGAGGGCGGAGCACTGAGTGAATCCTATGTAGGCGCTGCCGGCGGCGGTGTTTCGGGCGGAACGGCTGACCTTGACATTGCTCCCTCTGATAGAGTTGAGGGCGATATTTCCTATGACGACGACTGCGATATAGCGGCAGATGTGGCTTTTGAGGAGTGGACAGACGATTATGAAATTGCGGAGGAATGTCCCATAGACGATTACTATCTCCAGCCACAGGCAGGAATGTTAACAGGCGGCGAATGGCGCGATAACGATAACTGGAGCTACTGGAACAACCTTTATCAGAATCAGCAGGACTGGAACAGCTACAAGTCCGCATGGAATATCACAAAAACAAACCGCATAGCTGTAAATGTCGTAACAGACGACAATATGCCGGTTGAAAATGCAACGGTTACCTTTAACGGCTGGACTTCAAAGACAGACAACAAGGGCAGAGCGTACCTTTTCTATGAATACGGCGCAGATACCTCTTCTCTTGATATTACCGCTTCCTACGGCGGCGAAACCAAGCAGGTAAAGGCTGATTCGGACAATATTACAATAGGCTTTTCAAGTGCGGAAAAGGTTTCAAAGAGCCTTGACCTTATGTTTGTGGTTGATACCACAGGCTCAATGGGTGATGAGCTGAGATTTTTGCAGACCGAGCTTGAAAACGTTGTAGAAACTGTTGAAAAAGCAAATTCCAATCTCCCCGCAAGAGTTTCCGTAAACTTTTACAGAGATGAGGGCGACGAGTACGTTGTACGTCCCTTTGAGTTTACAAATGATATTTCATTGGCTGTGAACAATATTGCCGCTCAGAGCTCCGACGGCGGCGGAGATTTTGAGGAAGCGGTAGAGCAGGCTCTTGACGACGCAATTAACAAGCACAGCTGGTCGGAAAACAGCACAAAGCTTATGTTCCTTGTACTTGACGCACCGCCTCACAACACGGCTGAAATCGTAATCAAAATGAACAATTTAATGCAGCAGGCGGCGGCAAAGGGAATAAGAATTATCCCTGTTGCTTCAAGCGGTATTGACAAGAACACCGAATATTTACTGCGCTGTCTGTCCATTTACACAGGCGGTACCTACACCTTCCTGACTGACGATTCGGGCATAGGCGGCTCTCATATTGAGCCTACAATCGGAGATTATCAGGTTGAAAAGCTTAACAGCATGCTTATCAGAATTATCAACAGCTATCTTTCATAATGAGGAATGCAATGCGATATATAAGAATAGCTGCCGCTTTGCTGATTGTGCTTTGTCTGTCGGCTTGCGGTAAAAATGTGAACCCTTGGGATTCGGAGGGCTGTTTTATGCCCTGCACCAACGGCACATACCTGCTTGTAAGCGATGAAATAGGCGAGGTTGAAATGAATCCCGAAAATGCGGACAACAGCATTTTTGACGGGCTGACTGTGGGGGATAAAATAAGAGTATCCCACGGCGAAGTGCTTGAAACCTATCCCGGACGTACCGATATATACAGCCTGCAAAAGCTGTCTGACGGCAGCATTGAGGATATCCCCACAGAGAAGCTTTCACAGCTTGAGGAAATGGGCTGGATTGCGGTTTCGTGATATAAAAATACCCTCACGGTTTTGAACGTGAGGGTATTGTTACATATCAAACCATTCTCTTATATAAGCATTAAGCTCCCCAGCCATTTCCTCCTGCTCGGTAATGCGTGGGTGTCCCGGAGTTGCTGCGCCGTTTCTCTTAAAGAGGTAATGCCTTACATTGTCCCCGAAGCTTTCGGCAATTTCATCAATTGCATTGTCCCAGCATTTCTCGTGCATAAGCACGGTGGTTATAAGGAGAAAACGTGTTTTTTCGCCGTATTTGCTTTGCAAATCCTTGATAATCTCGCTGTACTTTGCCTGCCATTTTGCCTTGTATTCGGGGTTGCTTAAGCAGTCGGGGTCTGGACTGGCGTCGTTCTGTCCGATTGCGATTATAACAAGGTCGGGAGTATATCTGTCAAAATTCCACTTTGTCAGTCCCATAGGAGAGTAGGAAACGTAGCTTAACTTATCATAGGTGGTTTCAAGTCCCGTAAGGTTATCGGGGCCGTTGAAATAGCCCGTTTTATCAAAAAGGGAAATGCCTCCCTGAGAGCAGTTATGTATTTGTGCATTAAGCTTTCTCGCAAGGGAAAGAGTGTAGCTGAACCATGAGTTGTCGTAAACTCCCTTGTGGTTTTCGGGGTCGGTATGAGCCTCGTAATAAATGTTTTCCACCACT
>JBJERI010000009.1:0-4566 GCA_051882195.1 Ruminiclostridium sp.
CGGTTTTGCTTTCGTCAATAAGTGGCAAGGAGCGCTTCTTGATTTCTTCAAGAAGCTCTTTTTTTATGTCAACGGGATTGAATCTTTCGTCCTTAACGTTCATTACAGAGCCGATATGCGCCCCTGTGTAAATTCCTCTGTGCTCTAAAAGCTGACCGCAGACTGCTCCTGCAAAGCATACGGGAGCGGTAATTCTTCCCGAGAAATGTCCGCCGCCTCTAAGGTCATTTGCGCCGTTGTAGCGCACATAACCTGTGTAATCGGCGTGTCCCGGTCTTGCTTTATGTGAAACGCTTTTGTAATCGGCGGAATGCTGGTCGGTGTTGCGGATAAGGGCGCATATCGGAGTACCTGTCGTTACTCCGTCCACAATGCCCGACATAATTTCGGGAAAGTCCTTTTCGGAGCGCATTGTGCTGGTGCCGTCCTTTTTTGGCGCACGTCTTGCCATAAAGTCGAGGATTTTTTCAAAGTCGATTTTCTCGCCGCTGGGCACGTTGTCAATAACAACGCCTATTCCTGCGCCGTGGGATTCCCCGAAAACCGAAACCGAAAGCTTTTCGCCCTTAAACAGTGATGACATCGAATTTACCTCCAAGCCTGCCGAAATCCTCAAAGAAATTGGGGTAGGATTTTGCAACGCAGTTTGCCCCCGTTATTACAACCTCTCCTGTGCAGCGCTGTGACGCAATTGCAAGGGACATTGCGATACGGTGGTCGTTCCACGAATCGCAAACGCCGCCGCTAAGCTGCTTTACACCCTCTATTTTCAGTGCGTCCCCAACAATTTCCACCCTTGCTCCAAGCTTGTTAAGCTCGGTTGAAATAGCGGCAAGTCTGTCACATTCCTTTATGCGAAGTCTTGCACAGTTTCTTATATAAGAAGTACCATTGCCGAATGTTCCCAGTACAGTCAGTATAGGTACAAGGTCGGGAATCTGCTCTGCGTCAATGTCAAAGGGTTTATTGTCCTTTGCAAATTCAGAGGTAATCCGCAGTATTTCCTTGTCGCCCTGTACGCTGTCCGTATTAAGTCCCGAAAGGCTGATATTGCCGCCGATACAGTTTCCCACAAGGAAAAAGGCAGCCTGTGACATATCCCCCTCAACGGTGTAATTGCAGGGCTTGTACTTCTGATTGCCCTTAACAAAATAGCCCTTTTCGGTTTCCTCAACCTCAACTCCGAATTTCTTCATACAGTCAATTGTAATGTCAACATAAGGCTTTGACTGGAGAGGAGATGTTAAAACAATGCTGCTGTCCCCATCAAGCATAGGCAGCGCAAAAAGCAGTCCCGTAATAAACTGGGAGGAAATATCCCCCGACATTGTGTATTCGCCGCTTTCAAGCTTTCCCTTAAAACGGTAAGGCATTTGCTTTTGCGTAAATATTATACCATGCTTTTCAAATTCTGTAAAGTAGGGGGTAACGGGTCTTTCGGGGAGTTTGCCCTGACCGCTGAAAACAGATTCTGCTCCCAGCGCCGCCGCAACAGGCATTAAAAACCGCAGTGTAGAGCCGCTTTCGTGACAGTTCACTCCGATATACTGACTTGGCATTGAAATGCCCTTTACCCTTACGGTGCTGCCGTCAACCTTGATTTCTGCGCCAAGAGCCGACATTGCGCTCATTGTGGCTTCGGTGTCAACACATTCCAGATGATTGGAAATGACGCTTTCCCCCTCTGCAAGAGCGGCACAGATAACCGCACGGTGAGAAATGCTTTTTGAGGCGGGGACGGTAAGGCTGCCCGCCAGCCTGTTTGGTGTAATTTTTATATTCATAGCTACCTTTATTTCGTAAGAAAGTCCTTGTATTCGTCAATTGTGAGGGTTTTTATTTCCCATTTGCCGATTTGGGGGCAAAGCACAATGCGTATTTTTGAGGAGGCACGCTTTTTATCGTTGAGGGACAGCTCAAACAGCTTTTCCTTTGGTATTTCCGTCTGATAGGGCAGACCGTTTGCTTTAAGGCAGGAGGTGAGTTTCTCGGTAACTCCCTTTGCCACCAAGCCTTTTTCCTCGGCAGTGCCGCTTATAACCGCCATACCAATTGCAACGCCGTTCCCGTGGGTTATTCCCTCGTAGTTGTAATATTTTTCAATTGCGTGACCCAATGTGTGACCGAAATTGAGAATCATACGCTCGCCCGTATCGTGCTCGTCGTGCTGAACAATGTCACACTTTATTTCAACGCACTGCTTGATAATCTCAGCGATATTTGCCTTTGCATTGCCTTTCATCAGCAAATCAAACAGCTTTTCCGAGCGAATCATACCGTACTTTACAACCTCGCCCATTCCGTCTGCGAAAAACTCCTCCGTCAGCGTATCAAGTGTATCCGTGTCCGCAATTACAAGTATGGGCTGATTGAATGCGCCTACAAGATTTTTGCCTGCCTTGATGTTTACGGCGGTTTTACCGCCTACGGAGCTGTCAACCTGTGCAAGGAGGGAAGTGGGAATCTGCACAAATTCAACTCCGCGGAGGAAGCTTGCTGCCGCAAAGCCCGTTAAATCCCCAACAACGCCGCCGCCTAATGCAACCAGCAAATCCGTCCTTGTTATATCGTTTTCCGCAAGAAACTCGTAGAGGTTTAAAAGTGTTTCGTGGCTTTTGCTGTGCTCGCCGTGAGGGAAAACGAATTTCACAACGGAGAAGCCCTCCGCTTCAAGACTATTTACAACCTTTTCAGAGTACAGCCTGTCCACGTTGTCGTCTGTTACAATTGCGGCTTTTTTTGCGGAGGAAACCTCTCTTATATATTTGCCGCTGTCCTTAAGCAAGCCTGAGCCTATGAGTATATCGTAGGTTCTGCTTGCATTTACCGTTATTTTTTCCATTACAGTGTACCGATATTCTTGTCAAGAGCACCTGCAATTTTCTTGCACTTTTTCATGCAGCGGTCGAAATGCTCGGGAGTAAGTGACTGTGCGCCGTCGCAGAGAGCCTTTGGAGGATTGTTGTGCACCTCTATAATAAGTCCGTCGCAGCCTGCCGCAACTGCCGCCATTGCCATTGGCTCAACCAGCTCGTACTTGCCTGTTGCGTGGCTTGGGTCGATAACGATTGGCAGGTGTGTGCGCTCTTTGAGAACAGGAATTGCGGAAAGATCAAGGGTATTTCTTGTCATTGTTTCAAAGGTTCTGATACCTCTTTCGCAGAGGATTACGTTCTGGTTGCCTCCTGCGAAAATGTATTCGGCAGACATTAACAGCTCCTCGATTGTATTTGCAAGACCTCTCTTTAAGAGGATTGGCTTGCTGCAATGACCAAGCTCCTTCAGCATTTCAAAGTTCTGCATATTTCTTGCGCCTACCTGAATAACGTCAACATCGGAGAAGAAATTAATATGAGCCAGTGACATAAGCTCTGTTACAATGGGAAGTCCTGTCGCTTTCTTTGCCTTAAGGAGCAGCTCGATTCCCTCCGCTCTCATACCCTGGAATGAGTAGGGGGAGGTTCTTGGCTTGAATGCGCCGCCTCTTAAAAGGTTTGCGCCAGCCGCCTTTACTTTCTGTGCTGTGTCGATAATCTGTTCTTCGCTTTCTACGGAGCAGGGACCTGCGATTACCGCAACATTTCCGTCGCCTATTTTAGCATCGCCTACGTTTATTACGGTGTCCTCTGGGTGGAACTTTCTGTTTACGCCCTTGTACGGCTCCTGAACACGCTGAACGGAGTCAACAATGTCGATTGCCTGAATTGCCTCCATATCGATCTTATGGGTATCGCCGATAAGACCGAGGATTGTTTTCTGAGTACCTGTTACCTTGTTGATTTTTACATTCTGGGCTTCAATCCACGAGGATAAGTCCTGCACTTCCTTTTCGGGTGCGTTTGGCTTTAAGATGATAATCATTTTGTTTTTTCCTTCCTTTTGTAAAAATTTCCGATACACAAAAAGGCTTGTACTTAGTTGCCTAAGCACAAGCCTTAACATATCAGTACTTTAACTTACTGAAATTTACACAACCTTGCATTTCTTTTCGGCAACTTTATTTTTGGCATTACGATAAAACCCAAAGCTAAAGTAAAAGCTTGAGCTAAACCAAAATATAAAGGCTGCTGTAAGAATTGCTAAAATCATAATAAACCTCAGATTTCAGTTTTTGACTTTGCAGTAGTAATACACTGCTTTATTATAATAAACCTATTTTTGCCGTTTGTCAAGTAAAAATTTCAAAATTTATGATTTTTTTACTTCTTTCATTGTCTTGTTCTTCAAGAAAATGAACAGCTTGGGCGAAACCTTTTTCAGTGTGCGCTTTGCCCAGATAAATGCGTCTTCCTTTGCCTTGGCGGTTTTGTAAAGGAATTTTCTTGGGTAATTTGGCGAGCAAATCTTCTTTGTAAGCTTTTCTTCCTCGATTTTCGCTTTTTCGGGGGGCAGCTCGTAAATTGCCTTGAATTTCTTCACTAACTTGTTGAAATTGTACGCCATGTAGAGTATATCGTACTTGGGGTACTGGGGCATACGAAGCTGTACAGGGTCGTTGGGGTCAACAGAGGGGTCGATAAAGCCTGCGTCCTTAGCGGTTTTTTCAAGTATGGTCATTGGATAGGG
>JBJERI010000010.1:0-20960 GCA_051882195.1 Ruminiclostridium sp.
GTGAAAAATTGACCCCATATTCCGTGTGGAATATGGGGTTTTTGGACAGACTGTGCTATATACTACGTATATAGGTTTTTCCCTTTCCCTACGGTCAAGGAGGAAGTAGTCGTGCGACAGCTTACGCACGACGACTCCTTCCTCTACCTTGACAATGAAATTTTCAGAAAGGTTTTATAGAATATGAAAATAACCAAAACAGCTAATACAACAACACAAAATGGAGGGAAGCAATAATGTTGAATGAATGTTTGTGTTGTGATTGCTATGATGAAGAAAGAGGAGGCTGTACCATGAGTAGTGTGGATAAACTTTATGCTTGCCCGTCTAAAACTATTTCGTTAAATTTCTTTATGCCAATGATACCTCCGACAGTCACCAAGCAGGAGCACCGCATAGGCTATTCCAAAAACAGCGGCAAGGCTTATATATACGACAGCCCCGAAATTGCAGACGCTTGTCAGAAGCTTGAGGCTAACCTTGCAAAGCACATTCCTCCTGAGCCTATCGAGAATACTCCTGTAAGGCTTATGGTAAAATGGCTGTTCCCGATTAAGGGCAAACACAAGAACGGTGAATACAAGACATCAAAGCCTGATACCGACAACCTGCAGAAAATGCTTAAGGACAGTATGACAAGGCTGGGCTTCTGGAAGGACGATGCGCTTGTTGCTTCCGAGATAGTCGAAAAGTTCTGGGCTGATATTCCCGGCATTTATATCGAGGTGATGGAGTTATGAAGATTGAGGACGTTTCAGCGGCTATGGAGCGGCAGCTTGAGGTTGAATATGTCTATATGGGAATGCCGATTAGGTATAAAATAAACGGCTGTATTACCAGATACAACCACAAGAAAAAGAAATGGTATTATGTGCTTGAGCTTATGGATAAATCGGGGGGCTTGCTGGTTGCAAGACTGGAGAATGTGAGTATTACAGGTATAACATGATATAAATATGACAGGAGAAGAAGGATTTATGGAAAGAAACACAAGGAAAAAGCGCAGGGCGGACAGAGAAGCCGCAAAGAAAAAGGAGCAAATTGATGAATGAAAAAGAGTACATAGAGCGTAACGAGCTTATCAAAAATCTCAACTATTTTGCGCCCGAACATTATTCGGATTTGATAAGCGATCTGATAATGAAGCAGCCCACCGCCGACGCTGCGCCTGTTCGGCATGGGCATTGGATAACCAAAATGTTTTACACATATTGCTCCGCTTGCGATAATCTGGCTAAATATGATAACTACGGTCAACAAATCGAATCTGATTACTGCCCCACCTGCGGCGCAAAAATGGACGGTGATTGAATGACCGCAAAAGAATATTTATCCAGATACCGATATATCAACCTGAACATTGGCAGCAAGGTTGAGCAGCGAAAGCGCTTACTGGAGCTTGCTACCTGCGTATCGCCGTCAAACGGCGGCAGTTCCGGCAAAGCAGCTGATAGAGTCGGAAACGTAGTTTCAAAAATTGCTGACCTTGAAGCGGAGATAAATGAGCAGATTGATAAGCTGGTTGACACCAAAAGGGAAATTGAGGAAACTATATCGCAGGTTCAGAACGAGCGGCTGCGGTTAATTCTTACGGAGCGTTACATAAACGGGAAACGGTGGGAGGTTATAGCTGTTGCTCACAATATTGAATTAAGATGGCTCTATCGGCTGCACGGAAAGGCGTTAAAGGAAGTTTCAAAAATAATAGCCGATATTGACCATTGAAATACACCTAAAGTCTGTGATATGATTATGATAGAAAAGAAGCGAGAGCAGCAGTTCTCCCATTGTGGTTTCGGCGGTATTCGCCGCCGAGCCGCCTTTTCGGCCAATTGCGTCATTCACAGTTTTTCTCCTTTCATTTGTTCCGCACCTTCGGGTGCGGAGTCTGCCGCCGTTAGTCTTTCTGCGGTGCAATTCTGCAGGGCGGCTCTCCAAGCTTATAGCCATCCTATGAGGTGGCTATTTCTTTTTTCGACATTATTCGACAATGGAGATATCGAAATATCGGGATTTTGTGATAGTATAAAAAGAAAAGGCTTGGAGAAGATATGTGCGATACATTTGAGCAAGAGTATAAATTTAGCTTGTTTTTTGGTGGAGAAGAAGGAATGCCGCTACAAGCGCTTGGAAATCAACTAATTAACTTTAATGCGCTGTTGAATATTGCAATTGGTAATGAATATAAATGCGATATGAAAGTGGTTGCTGCAAAAGAAGGCAGTTTAGAAGTTGAAATTGCGTCATTGGCAACATTGGCAGTTACTTTCCTTACACCGGAAAATATACAATATGTTAAAACTACGCTCGATACAATAAAGGAGTGGTTTGGTATTATGCTTCATTTAAAAGGCGAAAAACCCCAGTCTGTTGAAAGTACAGGTGATGAAGTAATAATAAAAAATAACCAGGGTTATGTTTTTAATGCATCAATAAAAGGGTCGGAAATTTTAAAAAACAATACTATTCAGAATTTAATCGTAAATATCGGAAGTCAGCTTAATGAAAACAAGAGAAATTCTTTTAGAATAAAGGATGACAACGGGGAAATATTCAGCATAGAAACAGATGGGATAGAACAGATTTCTAATCCGATTCCAAATTTGCATGAAACAAAAATAATTCACGTTGAAACGAAAACTACCGTTCAGGTAGTTAAGCCGGTTTTGAAAGGAAAATCAAAATGGGATTTCTACACAAATAAAACTATTTCAGCTTCAATTGAAGATGAAGAATGGTTAGAGAGATTCCAAAACGGCGAGATTACTCTTTTTGCAGGCATTCAATTTGAAGTATTGTTACATACTGAATATCAGGTTGATCAATATGGTTCGCCTGTTTTAAATTCCGAGAAATACTCTATAAAGAGAATAATTAGAATTTTAGACAGAGAAAACGAACAAATAGAATTTTGAATATAAAAGCTCTCACCCCCGTGAGGGCTTTTCTCATGCCCAAAAACAGAGGTACCCCAATGCCAGCAATACCCGAAATAAAAATCTTTCTGAACAATATTCAAATTGCAAATGCGGCAATCGACAGTAATTTGCTGCTTCTTGAAGATTACAGGAGAAATGCCGAAAGCGTTTCCTCATTACATAATTCCGCCGAAAATACGGAAGCGCTACTTAAGAAAATCTATGATAAGGAATGCGAGCTTAATTCCGAAATTGACAGCTATGTCGATCTGAAAATCAAGGTGCAGGAGTATCTGAACAATATCCCTGAGGGAGAGGTAAGACGGGCGCTGATTAATCATTATGTCAATCTGATGACCTGGGAAAACACGGCGGAACTTATGCATTATTCTCTCCGCTCTATCCATTATCTTCACCAAAGGGGACTGGAAATTCTTACCCGATTTGAAATACCGTAAAGGAGGTGCGCCCCGTGACGGCACGTCAGAAGAAATTTGCTGAATATTATGCTCAGTGCGGCAATGCCGAGCAAGCGGCTGTAAATGCCGGTTATTCAGAAAAATACGCAAGAGGAAATGCACACAAATTAGTTGCAAATAGTTGCATTTCAGAATATATCCGTGAATTATCCGAAAAGGCAAGCCGTGAGCGCATACTTACCGCACTCCAAAGGCAGGAGATTTTGTCGGGAATAGCGGCAAGCAAAGGCGAGGAAACCGCCGACCGCATAAAGGCTATTGATACGCTGAACAAAATGACAGGGGAATACACCCAGAAGCTTGACCTTTCGGGAGAAATGGGGGTTAAAATAGTTGACGACTGTTAATCTTAGCGACATCATTGCCCCCTCGTTCTATGATCTGCACAGGGACATCAAGCAGGACGGGCACACCCACTATTGGCTTAAAGGCGGCAGAGGTTCAACAAAGTCCTCTTTTGTTTCGGAGGAAATTGTTACGGGTATTATGAAAAATCCTGAGGCAAATGCGGTTGTAATACGCAAGGTGGGTCTTTACCTTAAGGACAGCGTTTACGAACAGCTGCTGTGGGCAATTGATAAGCTGGGTGTTTCTGCCTACTGGCAGGAAAAGCTTTCGCCGCTGGAGCTGGTCTATATCCCAACGGGACAGCGCATTATATTCCGTGGGGCGGACAAGCCGAAAAAGCTGAAATCCACCAAGGTGCATAAGGGATATATCCGCTATGTGTGGTACGAGGAAGCGGACGAATTCGGCGGCATTGAGGAAATACGCACAATCAACCAGTCAATTCTGCGTGGGGGCAGCACGTTCACGGTGTTTTACACATATAACCCTCCAAAATCACAGCGAAACTGGATAAACAGCGAGGTGCTTATTCCGCAGGAGGATAAGCTTGTTCATCACAGCGATTACCGCTCTGTGCCCAAGGAATGGCTGGGGGAGCAGTTCATCGTTGAAGCGGAACACCTTGCAAAAATAAATCCAGACCATTACCGCCACGAATATTTGGGCGAGGTTACGGGAACGGGTGCGGAGGTGTTCACAAATATTTCTATCCGACCCATTACCAATGATGAAATTAAGCAGTTCGACCACGTTAAGCGGGGCATTGACTGGGGTTACGGTGCAGACCCGTTTGTATATATAGCAGCTCATTTCGACAGCAAGCGAAATCGGCTGTTTATTTTTTACGAATTTTTCAAATGCGCCGCAAAGTTCGACCTTATTGCCGCTGAAATCCGCAGGGAGAACGCTCAGAATGGAATGATTATCGCCGAATCAGCCGAGCCCCGTTCCAATGATGAATTACGGGACAGGGGCTTGCGCATAAGAACGGCGGTCAAGGGTCAGGGCAGCGTTGAGCACGGTATAACCTGGCTGCAAAACCTTGAAGAAATCGTCATTGACGGCACACGCTGTCCAAACACAGCGAGAGAGTTCAGCGAGTACGAGCTGGAGCATGACAGCAGAGGGGAGCTTAAAGCGGATTTCCCCGATAAAAACAACCACAGCATTGACGCCGTAAGGTACGCACTGGAGGACTATATCGGAAAGCGGATTGTAAAATCCACCCACAGCAAGCGCTCGCTGGGCATTTATTGACGGAGGAAAAATGATTACATCACCCATTTTCACAACAGATAAAGCGGCGGAGGAAATAACGCCCGATATTGCAAGAAAGTACATAGAAAAGCATAGCAGCAAAGAATTACCAAGGCTTACAAAGCTTGAAAATTATTACTGCGGCAACCACCCCATAAACGGCAGAAAGAAGTCGGACGGGCTCAGCAACAACATTGTAATGACAAATCACGCAGCATATATTGCAAAATTCACGGCGGCATATTTAGTCGGCGCTCCCGTTGCATACTCGGCAAAGGACGGCAGCGACATTACGGCGCTGACCGATTATCTTGACCTTGCAGACAGCGCAACGCAGGACGCAGACCTTGCCCTTGACGCCGCTGTTTTCGGCAGAGCCTACGAGCTGATGTATATGTCGGCTGATGAGCGGCCAACGCCAAGGCTTGCCCGCATTTCGCCGCTGAATGCATTTGTGGTTTATGACGATACTGTGGAGCAAAATCCCGTGTTCGGAGTTTATTACTACCCCGTTTTCGAGGCGGGAAAAAGCGACCCGAAATATTACAGATGTGCATTGCTTACGGCGGAATATTCCCAGGATTTCACCCTTGACCCACGGTTTGTTTTAACGGCGCAGGACCAGCCGGAGCAGCATTTCTTCGGTGCTGTGCCACTTGACGAAATATTCAACGATGGACAGCGGCAGGGAGATTTTGAGCAGGTAACAAGCCTTATTGACGCCTATAACACCTTGCAGTCCGACAGAGTGAACGACAAGGAGCAGTTTGTGGACGCATTGCTTCTTATCAAGGGTCAGGTGCTCGGCGATGATAATAACGAAAAATCCGAAACCTACAATGCCATTAAGGAAAACCGTGTCCTTGAGCTTACCCAGGACGGGGACGCAAGCTTTCTCACAAGGCAGTTTGACGAGGCAAGCATTGAGGTTTTGCGTAAAAGCATTGTGTCCGATATTCATAAAATCTCGGGCGTTCCCGATATGTCGGACGAAAGCTTTGCAGGAAACAGCTCCGGCGTTGCTATGAAGTACAAGCTGCTTAATCTTGAACAGATGACAAAAACAAAGGAGCGGTATTTTGCAGAGTGTCTGCGGTATCGTCTTAAGTGCTTTGCAAATGTTATTGCCGCTAAGGGCGGCGCTTATATCGATACTGCCAACATCAATATTTCGTTCACAAGAAGTCTTCCTGCCAACGAATTGGAGCTTGCGCAGGTGGTTTCTTCCCTTAACGGCGTTGTTCCGCAGAAAACCCTGCTGTCTTTGCTTCCTTTTGTTTCCGACCCTGAGGCGGCCGCTGATGAGCTTGCAAAGGAAAAGCAGGACAGCTTGAACCGTCAGCAGCAGATGTTTGCAAATACTCCGTTGGTGGCTGCTGATGAACAGTAAGGCTTACTGGGAAAAGCGGGCAGCGGAGCGTATGGTTGGTTATGCCGCTGACGCTGAGAAAACCGCAAATACCCTCGGCAAGGCTTATCAGTCGGTTTCCGCTTACCTTTCCGACGAGGCGGCAAAGGTGCTGAAAAGCTTCAGCAACGCCTTTGATTTGTCGGAAGCAGAGGCAAGGAGGATTTTATCGGACTTGCCCGATGAGAAAATGACTGCGGCGCTTAAGGCGGCTGTGGGGAACATTGCCGACCCGCAGAAAAGGAAAGAGGCGGAGGCACTAATAAGTTCTCCTGCTTACGCCTACCGAATGAACAGGCTTAAGGAGCTTGATGAGAAAACCTCGGAGCTTTGCGGCAGGCTGTACAATGCAGAGGTTAAAACCGACAGTAAATTTTTCAGCGCCGAAATTGACAAGGCATATAAGCAGACCGTTTTTGACGTTCAGAAGGGAACGGGAGTTTCGGCGGCATTTGACCTTGTTCCACAAAGCCGCATTGACAGGATACTTAACACCCAATGGAGCGGAGAGCATTTCTCAAAGCGAGTTTGGGGAAATACACAGGCTCTTGCGGACGGGCTGAAAAATGATATGCTTGTGGGCATTATGTCGGGCAAATCTGAACAGCGTATGGCGGAGGATATAATGAACCGCTGCGCTGTGGGAGCGTTCGAGGCTCGCCGCCTTGTCCGCACCGAAACAACCTATATTTCCAATCAGGCGGAGCTTGAGGGCTACAAGGAGCTTGACATTGAGAAATACCAGTTTTCCGCCTGCCTTGACAACCGTACAAGCGAACTCTGCAGTGACCTTGACGGCAAGGTGTTTGACGTAAAGGACGCCGTTCCCGGCAAGAACCTGCCGCCAATGCACCCGTTCTGCCGTTCAACTACTCTCCCTGTGCTGCCTGATGAAGAAGACCTTGACAGAGAGCTTGCGGAGCTGGGGGACGAAATCGGTGCGGATGTGGACTTTGATGAGTGGGTTAAGGGATTGCAGGAGACCGAGGACGGGAGGGTTGTTTATAGGAGTGCGAGTGTTGACAAATCGGGGGAAAGTGGTATAATAAAATCAGGAAGTGATGATGTGGCTCTTGAATATCAACGTTATGGCAGGAATAAATCTACACTTGTTAACAAAACATATATAGCGAGCGGAGAATACCGACGAAAATTCGATAGCGTAAGTGATAATTCTGAAGTAAATAAGG
Source organism: Ruminiclostridium sp. (assembly GCA_051882195.1). Classification (GTDB taxonomy): domain Bacteria; phylum Bacillota; class Clostridia; order Oscillospirales; family Ruminococcaceae; genus Ruminiclostridium_E. The sequence continues at coordinate 7,601 of JBJERI010000010.1, forward strand.
CTGTATATAACAGAGCAAAGACAGCTTTTAAGCATCGCAGCGGAACAAACTTTGAAGATATGTACTGGATAGACAGTGACAGCGGTAAGGAAATTGCAAAGGAAGTAAACAGTACTGCCGAACAGAAGATAGTATATTCTGAGAAAACTAAAATAACCATATCATCTTACGAAAGGAAAAAACTTATCGCTATTCACACTCACCCAAATAGTATGCCGCCAAGCGCTGCGGACTTTAACTCTTGCTGCCGAAACGGATATAAACGAGGGTACGTTGCTTGCCATGACGGAAAGGTTTTTGCTTACACGTCTGAACAAGAAATAAGCGAGGAATTATATTCGCTGTATCTAAGTTCTTTTGGCTCTGAGGGATTGACTGATTATGAAGCCCAATTGAAAACGTTGGAAAAGTTAAAGGAAAACCATTTGATAGATTTTTGGGAGGTGACTTAAATGGAAATGGAAGCTGTATTAAATGACAAAGTTGTTATACCGGAGAGAATTAAAACCATGTCCAAGGAACAGATTAACGCAGAGATAATCAGACTGGAGCAAGAAGCTGCCAAACAAAAGAAATCTTTAATGAAAAAAAGATGTGAATAAACAATTCTATTTATATTAGTTAACCGCCCACACCCGTGAGCGGTTTTCTTATGCAAAAATTTAAAATCAAGCATCTCAACCGAGGTGCTTTTTTTATACCCAAAAACACATTATTCCGAACGCTGCGGGCATTGAACGTATCGGGCGGAGAAAGGATTTCAAAATGGACGAAAACACAAACACAACCCTTGAACAGCAGAACGGCGGCGGGGACAGCAACGCTGCCGAGAACAAGGCTGACCAGGGGACCCAGACCTTTGACGATATTCTGAAAAATAAGGAGTATCAGTCGGAATTTGACCGCCGAGTTTCCAAAGCCATTGATACCGCAAAGGAAAAGTGGCAGAAAGAGGCTGATGAGAAAATTTCGGAGGCAAAAAGGCTTGAAAAAATGAACGCCGAGCAGAAAGCCGAGTACCAGCGCAAGCAGGCAGAGGAAAAGCTTGCAAAGCGTGAGGCGGAAGTTACAAGACGCGAGCTTATGGCGGAAGCCAAGGCACAGCTTGCGGAAAAGGGACTTCCCGTTACGCTTTCAGAGGTGCTTGACTATTCTGACGCCGATAAATGCAAGGCAAGTATTGAGGCGGTGAGCAAGGCGTTCAGCGACAGCGTTGAAGCTGCCGTAAACGAAAGAATGAAGGGCAAGCCGCCTAAAAGCGGTACACCCAATACAGCAAAAGACCCGTTCCTTGAGGGACTGGGCGTTTGAGAAAGGATTTTTAAATGATTAACTTAGCAGAAAAGTATTCATCCAAGATTGATGAAATCATCAACAACGGAGCTCTTTCGGAAAGCGGCGTAAACAAGGAATATGACTTTGTGGGCGCACAGACCGTAAAGGTTTATTCCTTCGGCACAGCCGAAATGAACGACTACAAGGCAAGCGGCGATAACCGTTACGGCACACCTGCGGAGCTGGAGGACAGTCTTCAGGAAATGACAATGAGCCGCAAGCGTTCATTCACCTTTACCATTGACAAGACCAATGCTGTGGACTCTCCCGAGGGTGTAAGAGATGCCGCAAAGGCTCTCCGCAGACAGCTTGACCTTAAGGTTATTCCCGAAATTGACACTTACCGCTTTGCAAAAATGGCGGACAATGCAGGCTTTAAGTATTTCACGGCGGTTTCATCAACAACAGCTTATTCCGCTTTCGCAAAGGCAAACTGCGACATTGACAATGCGGAAATGCCTGTTGAGGGCAGAATTGCCTTTGCTACCGCCGAATTTATCAACGCTGTAAAGACAGACAGCAACTTTGTGAAGTCCAGCGACATTGCGCAGAATATGCTTATCAAGAACCAGTTCGGTGAAATCGACGGGGTAAGGATTATCAAGGTGCCTGCTTCGAGAATGCCCGCAGGCGCTTGCTTTATCATCACAAACCCCATTGCAACAACAGCCCCGGTCAAGCTTTCCGACTACAAGGTACATCAGGACCCGCCCGGACTTGCAGGAAACCTTGTGGAGGGTCTTACCTACTATGACGCTTTCGTGCTGAACAACAAGAAGAAGTGCATTGCGGTAAGCTACGGCGCATTTGGCGAGCTTTCTGTTGCAATGGCGGCGGCAGGCTCGGGCGCAGGCGTTGTTACCGTTTCGGGCAACAAGAACGGCGGCAAGCTTGTTTACAAGACAGCCTCTTCCGTTACTGCCGCAACTCTCGGCTCTGACGTATCGGGCTGGGCTGAACTTCCTGCTGACGGCAAGGTAACTGCCACATCGGGTCACAAGATTGCTGTGGCTGTTTCCGTTGACGGCAAGGCAGTTGCCGCTTCTCCTGCCGTTACTGTTACGGTAGGCTGATATGGAAGCGCTGGAAATGCTTAAAATCCGTCTTGGGGTTTCCGATAACACCCGGGACGGATTGCTTTCCCTGCTGCTTTCAGAGGCACAGGACACAATTCTTGACATAATCGGCAGAGAGGAGCTTCCTGCACGGCTCATAAGCGTGCAGGTGGAGCTTGCCGTTATTGCCTATAACAAACAGGGCGCAGAGGGTGAAAGCTCACGGAGCGAGGGCGGTATTTCACGGTCCTTTGTGGACGGTCTGCCCGACGATTTAAAGCAGCGGCTTAGAAATTATCCCCGAAAGGTGGGTGTTATCCGTGCGGCTGATGATGGCTGACCTTAAAGCGGTGACGGTTTCCCGCAAGGAAAACAAGAAAAGCGATTATGTGGGCACGGTAACGGAATTGAAAGAGATCGCCGCCGTTGACTGCGCTGTAAACCCGGTTACCGACAAAATCTCTGCGGAGCTTTACGGCGAGAGGATTAAGGGTATGGTTTCCCTGCTGACAACCGCTCTGAACGTTATTGAAGTGGGAGATATTGTGAAAATCGGCGAGGTAAGCTTTAAGGTGTTGTCGGTAAATCACTATTCCGACCACGACAGCATTACTGCCGAAAGGGAGTGATATTGTGGAGCTGAAATTAACAGGGGTTGACAGCCTTATACGCAAGCTGAATTATCTTGGCGGAAATGTTACCGCCGCCATTGACAAGGGGCTTGGAACAGGGGCGAATAAGATAAAAGCCGACGCCAAGAAGTTTTGCCCTTACGATACGGGCAAGCTTAAGGGCAGCATTTCAAGCGAACGCATTGCGCCTATGGAATGGGCGGTTGGCACTAACGTTTTATATGCCCCCTGCGTTGAGTTTGGAACGGGCAGAAAAGGAAGTCCAAAGGTATATCACACCTTCCGTGAAAGCTGGAGCTACAAGGACGAAAAAGGGCAATGGCACACTTCCCACGGACAGCCGCCCCGCCCTTTTCTTTATCCTGCAATGCTGTACAACAAGGACTATGTTTTCAAGTCCTGTAAATTGGCGCTTGCAAAGGTGATAAAGGAGGCAATGAACAATGGTTGACATTATACCCACAATTGCGGCTTTGCTGTCCGAAATATGTCCGGTTGAGCTGCAATTTCCCGATAAATCGGCGCAGTTTCCAATGATTACGATTTGCGAGATTGCCAATCAGAGCGATATTGTGCTTGACGGCAGAGAAAGGCTGTCCGTTATATCCGTGCAGGCGGACGTATGGGACGATTCAAATACACCTGCGAGGGCGGCGGAAATTGCCGCTAAGGTAAACGCTGTAATGGTTTCTAAGGGCTTTAAGCGTGTTTTCGGGCAGTTTATGCCTGACGGGGATTTACAGCGGAAATGTATGCGGTTTACCGCAAAAATTGACGAATTGAACAATCGGGTTTATAACCCGTAGAAAGGAATAGTTTATGGAACTTTTATCTAAGGGCACTAAGCTTGCCTATGCGACAGCAAAGGCCGGTTCTTTTACTGTGCTGTACGGCTTGCAGAGCACTCCCGATATGGGCGGCGATCCCGAAAAGGTTGATGTAACCAACCTCAACGACGGTGTAAGGCGCTATATCAAAGGGGTAAAGGAATACGGCGACCTGGATTTTACTTTTTACTACAACGACGACAAGGAAAATCCAAACGTTGGCGAAAGCGAGGTTGCGGCGTCATATTCTACCCTGAGGGCTTTTGATAAGGCAGGAACGGACGTGTGGTTTAAGCTTACCTATCCCGATGGTACGGGCTTCCTGTGGAACGGCAGCGTTTCCGTAAAGCGCAGCGCCGCAGAGGTAAACGGAGCACTTAAGTTTACGCTTAGAACAACGCCCAAGACGGATTTTGAGGACGTAACGGAAGCAAGCGCAAGCTAAGAAAGCACCCTGAAAACAGGGCGCTTTCTGTATGATTAAGGAGGCAAAATGAATTTACCATACGAAACACTTACCATAAAAGATACGGAATACAAGCTTAAAATTTCTGCCGCAACGGCTGTTGAAATTGAGAAAAAGCTCGGGAAGTCCCTTATAGACGGGCTCCACGATTTTGACAAGGTGGAATTCGTCACCCTTTATCTTTGGGGCGCATTACAGAAGTTTCAGGCAAATGTATCAATGAATACAGCCTACGAGATTTACGACGATTATATTGACGCAGGCGGAACTATGTCCGATATGGCGGAGATACTGCTCAATACGCTTACGGTATCGGGTTTTTTCAGGCGTCAGCAGATGGATCAGCTGTTGACGCTGGCAAAAAAGGCAGAAGCTTCGGCACAGCCGCAGAGCTGATAAATGAAATGTATCTTCCCGCTCTCGGAGCAGGCATTTCCACAGAGGAATTCTGGGGAATGTCTGCAAGTGAAATTTCCTGCAAAATCAAAGCGGACGGCATAAGGCGCAGGGAGGAGTTTACTCTGCTCGACCGCGCGCTTTGCGCAATGGCTTATTCTCTCGGTCAGCTTGTGGCTGTGGGGGTCAATGCACCTAAGAAATACCCCAAAAGTTTCAGCGAGGCTTTTCCCGCCGATTCCGGCACAAAAGAGGGAATTCCCGTTGAGGATTGGGAAAGGAGCAAGCGAAATATGGAAGAGTACGCAAGAGCAACGAAAGGACGGCATAAATGAGTGAACAGGTTACGGTTGACAGGCTTAATGTTATAATAAGCGCAAACAAGGCGGAGTTTGACAAGAAAATAAACGAGGTCAGCAAGGAGCTGTCCGAAATGAAAAACAGAACCGAGCAGGCTTCCGCCGCAACCCTCGGCGCTTTCAAGAGCCTTGCTTCGGGACTGTCGGCTCTCGGTATCGGGGCAATGATAAAAAATGCGGTATCTCTTGCAGGCGACCTTGAACAGAATATAGGCGGCTCGCAGTCGGTGTTCAAGGAATATTCCTCCGTTATCCGCCAGACCGCCGAAAACGCTGCTTTATCTCTCGGGCTTTCCGAAAGCAAATACCTTGCTACCGCTAATAAAATGGGGGCGCTGTTCCAGGGCGCAGGTTTTTCGGCTGCAAAATCCGCCGATATGACAACGCAGGCAATGCAGCGCGCCGCAGATGTGGCTTCGATTATGGGTATTTCCGTTGACAGCGCAATGGAAGCTGTGGCAGGTATGGCAAAGGGCAACTTCACTATGATGGATAATCTGGGCGTTGCCATAAATGATACCAACTTACAGCTTTATGCTCAGGAAAAAGGGCTCGGCAAGCTTGAAACCACACAGCAGAAAGTCAATGCGGCAATGCAGATGTTTATTGACAAAACGGACTATGCCGCAGGAAATTATGCTAAGGAAAATGACACATATTCGGGTGCGCTGACTACTTTAAAGGCGGAGTTTGAGAACTTTGCCGCAGAGGCAGGAACAGCGCTGCTGCCTTTGGCGCAGAGTATTCTTCCCGTGGCAACACAGCTGCTGAATGAATTGAAACCCGCTATTGTTTATGCTGCTGAGGCTATAGGCGGTCTTGGAAGCGTTGTAACGGATATTTCGGAAAGAGTAAACAACGCAGAACCCGGCACGAAAACGGCGCTGAAAATCGCGCTCGGAATGGCTGTTGCTATACCTGCCGTAACAGTTGCGACAAAGGCTCTCGCAGCAGGAAAAGCGCTTTACAGCGGCGTTCTCAGTATTCTTATTCCTAAACAGCTCACCTTTGCAAGTGCTTTAAAGGCAACTATGGGGTGGATTGGAATAATCGTGGGCGCCCTTGCACTTCTCGGAATTGCTTCAAACAACGGGGCGGAGAGCGTAGGGGACAGCTCCGAGACGCTTGAAAAAGAAAACGAGGCGGCAAAGTCGGCGGCAAAGGGCATTGATGATGTTTCTGAAAGCACCGACAACCTTACCGATAGCGTTAAAAGGGCAACGGCAGGCTTTGACGAAATAAACAAGCTGGGCGGAGGGACAAGCACTTTTGCTTCGACCATTGTTTCCGGAGAAGATGTTGAAAATGCGGAGGAGTATTCTAAGTTACTTGATGATATAAAAAGCGGGTTAGGCGATACAAACCTTGATACAAGCATTGATATGGGCGTAGGGCTTAATCTTGATTTTTCACCCGACACAATAGTATCCGGAATAATGCAGGCAATAACCGGCTGTGACGATGAACAGGCAAAAGCGCTTACAGACGCATTGTTTGACGGAATTTTTAACGGACAATGGGACGAGTTCTGGAAGCTTTGGAACGAATCGGCCCAAATAAAGGGAAAACAGATTTTACATGCACTTGTTACTGTTATAACAGGAGAAACCGATACAACAATTATTGATAACGCATTAGAAAAGTTTTTCGGGGATTTGTTCGGACTGAATTGGAGCGAGTTCTGGAAGAATTGGGCGCAAGGCTCAAAAACCTCAAAGGCCAATGATATGATGCAGGGTCTGTTTATGATGGTTACAAGTCTCGGTGGGGCTGACCAAGAAAAAATAGCAAAAGCCTTTAATGATTTTCTTGACGCAGTATTAACGGGTACTTGGGATAAATTTTTTAAGTCATTTCAAGACGCTGTAAACAGTAAGTGGTATAATTTCTGGAACTTAATCGGAAGGCCTTTTGATTATTACAAAATGTTTACAGGGGTTGAGTTTGACTATCTTAACGGAACTCCGCATATGCCGAATATCCCTAAAATTGGTGCATACGCTAGTGGCGGCTTCCCCGATTACGGCGACATATTCATTGCCAATGAGCGTGGTCCTGAAATGGTGGGAACAATTGGCGGCAGGACTGCTGTTGTCAATAACTCGCAGATTGAAACCGCTATCGAAAACGCAATTGCAAGAGGCTTTGCAAAGGCGGGAAACGGTCAGCCTGTGGAAATTCACGTTTACACCGAGCTTGACGGGGAGATTATCGGGGAAAGCGTTACCGAGTACCAGAGCAACCGAACAAGACGGGATAACGGATATAAAAAATAGCGTATGCCTTAGGGTATGCGCTATTTTTATGCCCAAAATCAAGGAGGCATTATGACATTTTTAAAAATTGGCACAACAGTCCTCCCTGCGCCGCAGTCCTATCGTGTGGATGCATACGATATTGACAGCTCCGATACAGGGCGCAGCGAGGACGGCACAATGAAGCGAAACCGAATAGCCACTAAGTACAAGATACAGGCGGCGTGGACGGTGGCGCAGGCAGATTTGCAGACTATTATTTCCGCAGTTTCCCCCGAAACGTTCAGCGTTACATTCTTTGACCCCACAACGGGGGCTACCAAGACAAAGACTATGTACGCAGGAGACCGCTCCGCTGAAATGGTTGCCTGCGGGGACGTAAGCGGCGATAACTGGTGGTCTTTCAGCGTAAATTTTGTGGAAGTATAGTGGAAAGGGTTGTGAAAAATGCAGACAGTTACAGACGAATACATTGCCGCTATGCGTTCAGGTAGCAGAACAGACCGCATTACGGGCACTATTACGCTGACGGACGGGACGGTTATTGACGTTACCGATAATGTCCTTGTAAACAATAACCTGTCCGTTGACGAGCAGATAATGCGCAGCTTTGACATCGGTACATTTTATAGCAACCAAATGAAGCTTGCCATTTACGACAGCGAGGCGCTGCTTCACGAGTTTGCCAATGCAAGGGTTGAGCTGTGCTATGGGCTGCTTGTAGGCGAGGAATACGAGGAGGTTTTTCTCGGAAAGTACACCGTTGACGGTACAAACTGCAAGCGTGTGCGTGACAGGGTCTATCTCACCGCCTATGACCGATCCGCAAAGTTTGACAGGATAAAATGTGGGCAGATTGTAAACACCGCTATGCCGCCCTACAATGCGTTACAGCTTATCTGCTCCGAATGCTCGGTGCGGCTTGCCACAGCGCAGGAAGAAATCGAGGCTATGCCAAACGGAACATTGAGCATTAAATGCGACAGCAGCCGCATTGAAACTATGCGGGACTGCGTAATGTGGATTGCGGCGCTGCTGGGCGGATATGCCCGAATTAACCGTGAGGGTATGCTGGAGATACGCAAGGCGAAATATTCAGTTGACCCCGATGACCAGACCACAATTATTGTTGACAGGGTTTTGAACAGCAAGGAGCGCATTTCAACCACATTCTCCGATACCCGAATTTATCCGAAATATATGGAGGCTTACTGCGGCGGCGAAAGCAAGGTTTATTCTTCAAGCTATGTTTCCACAGACACGCAGGCAAGAGCGGGAAGCTTTTCACTCCCCGAAAATCCCCTTGTTATATCTCTTTCGGCGGAAAAGCAGGATGAAATAAACGGCAATATCCTCGACTTCCTTGACGGATTTAAGCAAAGGAACTTCAAGGCGGCTATCTTCGGCGACCCTGCTATTGAGTGCGGCGATACCATAAAATGCACAGGCGGCAGCATTGACGTGGGCAGGAACATTGTGGGCGTTGTTACCCGTTATACCTGGAAGTTCAGGCAGCAGAGTACAATACAGTGCGTTGCTCCTGCGGCGGGGGAGATAACGGTGGAGAGCGATGTGAGCACGTTTTCGGTTGAAGCTGTGAGCGAGGAGGCGGCTGACGGGGCGTTTGTAATGCCCAGAGCGCAGAGTGAGAAGAGGGGTTCGGGGTCGGCTACGAACAATGCTGAAAAGTTTACATCATTTTCTGCAAACGCTGACGGGACGTACACTTATAACGGCGTTACTTATGGGTTTGAAACTGATGAGGAAACAGGGTATATTAACAAAGTTTTCGATGATGAAAAAACAGTTGATATTGACACTGATAATGCTGATGTTAATTCCAGGGTAGTTGATTTTAACACATTGGTTATGGCGGTTGCTATGTCAAACGGTATTGGAAAACAGTTTGGTGACGACGACGCAGTATTTACAGTAGAAATACTGCAAGAAAATGCGCAGATTGATATAGCTGGCACTTTCTTTATCCCTAACGGATATACTATTTTAATGGTTGATTGGGGTGACGGTTCATCGTCTTCAATAACTAATTTTGGATTTTTTCCGCATACCTATGCAAATAAAGGTGTGTACACAGTTGTCGTTAAATCAAACGCTGCCGAGAAAATCATATATGGCGGAATGCGATCATCAACCGGTTGTTACAAATGTAAAGACATACTTCATGTTCCTACCACTATTGAAACGTGGGAAAATGTCATATCTTACGGTGGTAATTGGGAGAAAATATCATTTGGTAATTCGCTTGCTATTAATGCTAATTGTTTTTATCAGGGCACATCCCTTAAGAAAATCAAAGATATACAATTTTTGACTTCTATTGGTGCCGCAGCGTTTAAAGAAAGTGGTCTTGTGGGTATCATAGATCTTCCGTCGCTTGTAAACATAGGCGATAACGCCTTTAGTTACACTAATATAACAGAATTTTCAGCACCATTACTAACTGACATAAATAGCGCCTTGAGAAATTGTCCAAATCTGAAAAAAGCTTTTTTGCCGTCAGTTACAGAACTCATGGTGCAGGCTTTTTTGGACGATTATGAACTGAATGAAGCACATCTTGAAAACGTTCAAACAATTAAATCATTAGCTTTTGCGAATATGAACAACCTTACTGTATATTTGGGTGCAGCGCTTTCACAGATAGACATAAACGCTTTCTGGTATAGTGTTGTGACGATTGAATATTCAGGGACGCAAGAACAATGGGATGCAATTGAAAAACAAGAAGACTGGAATAAAGGTGCGACTATAACAGTCCACTGTAACAGATAAACAGGAGGTAAAAATGATTAAAACAGTAAATTTATCAGCCAACGCAGAAACCTGCGTTACCGAGCTTGGCGGAGCGCACACAAGAATTGTTAATAATACCGCCGGCATTCTTTACGCAAGCGCAAATCCCGAAATTGTTTCGGGCGGAGATGACGTGCTAAGTATCGGGGCAGGAAATGCCGCCTGCGTTGTAGATACTAACGGCACTGTGTATCTCCTCGCCACAGCTTCCGGTACCGTCCAGTGCGAGGGAACGGACATTCTGAGCCGCCCTCTTGACGGCCCGGCTTTCGGTACGGGCATCAACGCTCTGAGCGGCGTTGTGACAATGCGCAAGAATGTGGACTGCAGCGGTTTGGTTGCGGAAAACGAGGATTTTAAGGAAATAAGCGTTACCGTAGGCGGCAACAGCGCTGTAATAAGACCTGTTTGCAGCTGCGGCTTTTATGCGTCCGCAAAACCGAATGTTGTTCCCGACGGCGATGACGCATATTACTGCACAAGCCGTGAAAACAGCGTAATCCCCAATACAATGGGTACCGTTTATCTGAGAATAACTAAGGATACGGGGCTTGTATATGTGACGGGCGGATATAACCTTGATAAAAATTCGGTATGATAAGGAAGTGTAAAATATGAAAAACAACATTATGGACGCTGTTATTGCAGGAGCAGAGGCTCTTGTGGGATTTCTTTTCGGTCAGATTGACGGGCTGTTTTATGCCCTAATTGCTTTTATTGTGCTGGATTACATAAGCGGCGTGATTGTGGCTGTAATTAACAAAAAGCTTTCCAGCGAGGTTGGCTTTAAGGGAATTTGCAAAAAGGTACTGCTGCTTTCAATTGTGGCTTTGGGCAACATTATTGACGTGCAGGTGATCGGAAACGGTTCAACACTCCGAACTGCGGTTATTTTTGTTTTCCTTGCCAATGAGGGAATTTCACTTATTGAAAATGCAGCGGGAATCGGACTGCCTATTCCAAAGCCTATAATCAACGCTCTTGAACAGCTGAAAAGGAAGTCTGACGGAGGGAATAAAGATGAATAATTACACAAACACAGGTCTTGTAAGCTATGCAAAAGGCCTGCTGAAAATCAAGACAAAATATATGTGGGGCGGTCTGTGCCGTCCCATCACAGCGGCGTACATAAATCAGCTTGCAAAAATGTACCCGTCGCAGTACCCTGCCGCAAGAACGGCGAAGCTGAACAGCGTTGTGGGCAAGGGCTATTATGGAATTGACTGTGTGGGCGTTGCCAAGTCTTATACTATGGGCGGCATTAGCTCGCCCGAATACACAGCCGCAAAGGACCTTAACGCAGGAGCGCTTTACCAAAAGGCAACAGAAAAAGGCGCTATCGGTACAATGCCCGAGCGCCCCGGTGTTATGGTGTACTGCAAGTCAAGCCCCCACGTTGGTGTTTATATCGGCAACGGCTATGTTATCGAGAGCACCCTGTCAAGCCGTGGGGACGGTGTGGTTAAGACAAAGCTGTCTGCGTTCAAGTGGGAATACTGGTTTCAGAACCCGTTTATTGAGGCGGATAATGCTGTTGAAACCAAGGCTGTTAAGCTAAGATACGCAGCTGTTATCAGGTCTTTGCCAAAATCCACTGCGGCAAGTCTGGGAAGATACAGCCCGGGAGCGGCTGTGACTTATGTTGTGGGGTCGGACACTAAGGACAGCAAGTCGGGGTTGGTTTATGTCAAGGTTAAGAGGGGGACAGGCTGGGGGTGGATTGTGAGGTCGGCGATGTGAAAAATGCAGGTAGACATTCATACCTGCGTTTTAAGTACATTTACAGTAATTATGAAATTATACATGGAAATATAGCACAAAAGCCAAGTATCATATTTATACATTAGGGTTATTGCTTTTTCTCAAAATTAGTAGTACAATAAACAAAAAAAGAAGGGTATGTTTAAATGACAGAGGTTGAAAAACAAAAATTAAATCAATATTCGAGAGCAAAGCCTAAAGAAACAGCGGAGCAGCTTGTTGAAAAAATGGCTTCCAAAGGAATAACATTTAACTATTCAAGTTTAGAGCAAGCTGCAGAATACTTAAAAAACAATAATAATTTTTTAAGGGTTTATTCATACAGAAAAAATTATCAAAAGTATGATTTGGGAGTTAATAAAGGCAAATATATTAACCTTGATTTTGATTATTTAAAAGAGCTAGCAATTTCGGATATGAAAATAAGAAAAGCAATGCTCTTAATTTGCATAGATATAGAACATTTCCTAAAGATTGAGCTGCTGAAATTGGTTGATAAAAGCGAAGAGGATGGATACGTGATTGTACAGAAATTTTTTTCTGCATGTTCTCATGTTCCAGAGAATATATTTAATAAAAGAAAGTCAATATATGTATCTAATCTCGTTAAAAGACGAATTATTTCATCTGATAAAACACTCTGTAATTATTGTGATAAATTTCACAATGATTACTTTTATATGCCAATACCAATATGGGAGTTAATGGAGATTATTACATTTGGAGATTTCGTGTGTTTATACAGATTCGTATATACAGAATATATGCCTGAATTGGTTCCGCCGATACCAATACCAGTGTTAAATTCGGTTAAAAGCTTGCGAAATGCTTGTGCTCATAATAATTGCATCCTACATAATATAAATTTAGGTGGTACATCTCCTAATCCACAAATATCTAAATTTATTAAATCGCTAAATTTATTAAGCGATGCTGCGAGAAAGAAGCTTGAAAGTCGTCCAATTTATGAAATAATATGTGCGATTTATGCGTATGATAAGTTGGCTGGCAACGGAATAAAAAAATATCAATATGATGATTTGAGGAAACTTTTTGACGAATCGTTATTAAAAAGAAAGGATTATTTTGAAAAAAACGAACTTATAAAAAGCAGTTATCTTTTTTTGAAAAAAGTTATTGACAAATTGAAATAATGTGATATAATAATATAGACATCAAAAAAGAGTAATCTTTTTGCGGGGGCGGCGTTGCGACGGTGCCCCTACTTTTTTGAGATGTAAGACAAAAGCCAGTCAGGGGTAACTCGGCTGGCTTTTTAGTTTGTGTTGTATATTGAAACGTTTTTTTTTAAAATTAAAGACAGTTTTATATTCAAAGGGTGTCAAAAAGGTGTCAGCTCAATTTACAAACCCGCTTGCAGAGCGGAATTGCAGCGCTTTTCACATTGGCTACGAACCAAAAGGTCAGGGGTTCGAATCCCTTGTGGCGCGCCAGTTCTA
>JBJERI010000011.1:0-4443 GCA_051882195.1 Ruminiclostridium sp.
ATATACATTGGAATTTTCGGCAGTCCAAGCAGCTTTGCAAGATCCTCAAGGGCGTTTATTTCCTTTGCTGTCCTGCCTACTTTCAGTGACAGATACTCGCTTGCGTTGTTTCGTGCAAGTACAATCTGATTAAGTCCCTCGCCCCTTTGTGGAACGATAAGAGAAACCTTATGTCCGAATTTACTGCGGAAATATTCCTCTAAAAGCGCCTTGTCCTCGATTTCACGGTCAATGTAAATTTCCTTGGGCATTGTCTGCTTTGACGAATAATATTCCACTAAAAAATCCGACCTCATCTGCGAGGGGTCGTATTCGTCACCGATGTAGAAGTTCTCCTTGTCAATAAGCCGTCCGCCACGATATTTCACCACTGCAACGCTTGTCAGCTCCATATTCTGAGCCAGCGCCACAATGTCGTAATCGGTGGTCTTGTCTGACATTATTTTCTGTGAGCGGTCGGCTCGCTCAATGGCTGCTATCTGATCCCGCAGCTTTGCCGCCTTTTCAAATTCAAGCTTGTCGCTTGCCTCCTCCATTTCACGGCGCAGCCGCTCAATGCTGTCCTTGCTGCCGCTTTTGATATAGTCAAGGGCGGAGTTGAAAATTTTCCCGTATTCCTCGGCGGAAAATCTGCCTGTGCAGACGCCCATACAGCGCTTTATCTGATAGTTGAGGCATGGGCGCTCCTTTTTGAAATCCCTTGGGAAAACCTTATTGCAGGAGGGAAGCATAAAGATCTTGTTTGCGTCCTCAACGGTCTGCTTTACGGTGTAGCCGCTGGTGTAAGGTCCGATATAGTCGGCGTTTTCGTCGTTGGTGTTAAGGGAATAGCTTAACCGTGGAAAATCTCCCATGGTGATTTTGATATAATTGTAGCCCTTGTCGTCCTTCAGCATAATGTTGTACTTGGGATTGTGCAGCTTGATAAGGCTTGCTTCAAGGACAAGTGCGTCAAGCTCGCTGGGGCATACGATAAAATCAAAATCGTATATATTTGAAACTAATTTGTAGGTTTTGGGATTGTGGTTTTCTATGCTGTGAAAATAGGTTGTGACGCGGTTTTTCAGCGCCTTTGCCTTGCCGACATAAATTATTTTTCCCGATTTGTCCTTCATAAGGTACACGCCGGGGCTCATGGTCAGCTTGTTGGCTTTATCACGCAGAAAACCAAGTCTGTCGTTGTAGCTTTCTGACATTTTACCTTTCTGTGCCCACATAGAACAGCGCAAGAGTGCCGGGACCGCTGTGTGCGCCGATAATGGGGTTAATGTATGTTATTTCAAAGTCCGTTGTTCCGAAACGCTCGTGAACAAGCTTTTTAACGTAAAGTGCGTCGTCGATGCAGTCCCCGTGTCCGATGAAAACACGCTGATTTTTTGGATTTACCGCCGTTTTTTCCATGCGGTCAACCAGTGCGTTAAGGGACTGTCTGCGGCCTCTTACCTTGGCAATGTTGATAAGATGTCCCTCGTTGTCAACGTGAAGCACGGGCTTTATGCCAAGCATTGTGCCGGCAATGGCGGTTGCGGCGGAAATTCTGCCGCCTCTTTTGAGGAAAAACAGATCGTCAACGGTAAACTGATGGCAAAGGTTAAGCTTTTTGTTTTCCTGCCAGTTGTAAACCTCGTCAATGGTCTTGCCATCTGCACGCTGTCTTGCCGCATAGTCAACCAGCAAGCCCTGTCAGAAGCTTGCCGCAAGGGTATCCACGACGTAGATTTTCCTTTCGGGATATTTTCCTTTAAGTCTTTCGGCAACGTCCTGTGCAATGGAGCAGGTTCTGCTAAGCCCTGACGAAAAAGCAAGATAAATAAAGTCCTTGCCGTTATCCAAAACCTCGGTGAAGGTTTTTTCAAATTCCGCCTCGTTAATGCAGGAGGTGGTTATCTGCTTTTTTTCACGGAGATTTCTGTAAAAATCCTTTATCCAACCGTCATCATCAGAGGTCATATCTGCGTCAAATTCCTCTGTGTCAATGAAGTATTTCATTGGTATAACTTTTATGCCGTATTTTTTGATTAGAGAATAAGTAAGATTGGCTGCGGAGTCGGTAATGATTTCGTAATCCATAATGAATCCTTCCTCTGTACTCTATGCTGAAATACTTATAATTTTATTTTATCACGTTTTGTGCAAAAAGTCAAATAAAACAGCGTTTTTTGCCGATTTTTGCAGTGTTTATTTTCTCCCGTGCCACTTGTGAAAATACTTGAACATTGATTTAAGCTGAATAAAAAAATATTTGCCGCTTTTCATATAGGCTCTTTCCCAAAGGTGAGTAACGGAAATATTGGGATTGTACATAGTTTTGCCGTAATACTTAGCCTCTCTTGTAAGGTCGGCGTCCTCACTGTAAAGGAAATACCGCTCGTCAAAGCCGCCTATTTTCCTGAAAACATCCGTCCTTATGCAGATAAAGCAGCCCGAGCAAAAGCCCACCTCGCATGGCTCGGTAACGTTTTTATTGCGGAAGGTGTATTCGTCACGCCATTTTTTAAAGGGATTTCCGAATTTTTCAAGCCTGCCGCCCAACATATATTTCAGAGTAGGGGTAAGCTTTGGCGTAAACTGCTCCCTGCCGTCCTCATAAAGGAATTTGGGTACAGCCATTACAACGTCCTTATTGCTGTCGAAATAGTCTGCAAACAGGCTGAAAACGTCCTCGTCAAGTACAATGTCGGGATTTACTATAAAATGATATTCCGAGTCAAGAAGCGGTATGACGGCGTTGTGACCGTGACCGAAGCCCTTGTTGTCGCCGTTTTCTATTATTATTGCCTGCGGAAATTTTTTCTTAACAATTTCAATAGTGCTGTCCGTTGAATTATTATCTGAAATATACATTGTGAAATCAAGCTTTTCCGTTACGCTGAGAATTGACTGCAATGCACGCTCAATATTGTCTGCGCTGTTGTAGGTGACAATGCAGCAAGAAAATCTGCTCATAATTATCCGTCCTTTTACCGATGATAATATAAGTATAACATAATTTTCTGCAATTTCAAGATGAAATTATGTTTCACCTTATTTTCCTTGACTATTGACCCCAAAGTGAGTATAATTGAAAATAGTGAAATCAAGGGAGAGCTTGACAGTAAAGGAGAACTAATGTCTTATCAGGATGACAAAAGAGAGCTGTTGAAGCTCAAGCAGGGTATAATCGAAGAAAGCGACACCATAAAGGAAGAAAAGATTGAGTATGCAAAGCCGGTGGGATTTAAGGCGAAATTCCTCAACTTTATCTATCATTATAAGCTGGTAATTATTGCGGTTGCCTTTGTTGCAGGCGTGTTTGCATTTATGATGTACGACACTCTAACAAAGGAAAAAATGGATCTGCGCATACTTGTTGTTGCAACAACGGACGATGCCAACAGCGTACTATATTTCAAGTCCAACGACATTGAAACGGGGGTTGAGAAATACTGTCCCGACTATGACGAAAACGGATATGTTCACGTTGAAACCTACTATATCGATATGACCGAGGGCGGCGACCCCAACTATTATTTTGCAAATCAGGCAAAGCTTTACGGTGAAATTTCCACGGGAACAGCCCATATCTTTATGGGCAACAAGGATATGTTTCAGGGGATAATCGGTGACGCTGATACCAATGAAATGTTCGTAAACCTTGAAGAGCTTTATCCCGACAATGAAAATATTGACGGAATTTACTACAAAATAAAGGGCACGGAATTTGCAAGCGCCTGCAAGTGGATTGAATCCTGCCCCGACGATTTGTATATCTGCGTCCGCAATGTGTTTGACGGAATGACCAGCAATCAGGACAAGCTGCTTGAATATCACGAAAAATCCCTTGAGGTGCTGGATAACATTATTAAGGATAACAAGCTGAATACGGGAAAGGCTGTATCGTAAGGGAAAAGCGAAAATGCACCGTTATAAGTGTGTTTCAAACAAAACAGTTTTGCCCCGCCGAGCAAGCCATCTGTTAATAAGATGAGGTATCGGCGGGGCGGAATTGCCAAAGGCGGCACGCTTAAAGAGGCTGTCAAAAGCAGTTGTTTATAACCGCCGAGCAAGCCAGCTGCATATAAGATGAAGTTACGGCGAGGCGGAATTGCCCAAGGCGGCACGCCTTATTTGTGATTTGCGTTCACTTCGTCACGGCAGAAATCCGCGTCTGCTTCAAGCTGCTCGTCGGATTTGTTTTTCGTATTCTGAACCGCAACATAGCATAAATCACGGGGAGAAATCTTTTTGTTTTTGTCGATTTTTGCGTGATTGCCGTGTAGAATTATTTTATCGTCCATTATAGAAACCTCTTTAATCCGTCGGCGTACTGTTCCTCGGCGCTCAGCAGCTTTTCCGCCTTGTCAAGGGTTTTCTGGTCTGCATTGCGCGCATTGTTCACCGTTCTGGCTATATCAACAATACCCATATTTGTGCCGTTATACATCATTTCGGCGGCCTTGCTGT
>JBJERI010000012.1:0-20371 GCA_051882195.1 Ruminiclostridium sp.
GTGGGCAAGGCGCTGAAAATCAACTGGAAGCTGTCTAACCTTATTTCCGCAGGCACGGGAATTTGCGGCGGCTCTGCCATTGCGGCAATCGCCCCCGTTATTGACGCAGATGACAGCGACATTGCCTACTCAATGTCCGCTACCTTTCTTTTCGATATGGCAATGATTGTGCTGTTTCCTATTATAGGACAGGCAATGGGGCTTTCGGATATGGCGTACGGTCTTTGGGCAGGTACGGCGGTAAACGATACCTCCAGCGTTGTTGCGGCAGGCTATGCCTTTTCGGAGGCGGCAGGAGATTTTGCCACAATGGTAAAGCTCACCCGTACACTTTCCATTATCCCCACAGTTATTGTTTTCGCTCTAATCAACGCAAGGATAAAGCGGAAAGAGGCAGGCGCAGGAGGAGAGGCTGTTAAGGCAAAGCTGAGCATTACGAAAATAATCCCATGGTTTATTCTTGGTTTTATCGCCCTTGCGGTAATCAACAGCTTCGGGCTTATTCCGGCGGCGGTTTCCTCGGGAATGAAGGAGCTTAGCAAGTTCCTTATGGTTGCCGCTCTTGCAGCAATCGGTCTTAACACAAGCTTCAAGGATATGAGAAAATCGGGCATTGCGCCTATGGTTCACGGGTTTATTATTTCCGCTCTTGTGGTTATTGTGGCAATTGCGGTTGAATATTTTATGGGTATAGTATAAAGGCAACACCGCACAAAGACCGCCTGACGGCTTTGCGTACGCCTTGCTTGCATCTTTTCCGTCATCTTGCACAAATTTCGCTTGACTGGCTCCAGCCAGCCTGCACTCAATTTATACAATCTGACGAAAAATCTGACTTCGCAATCCGCACACAATCTTTGTGCGGTATTGCCTAAAAATTTCCCTCTGTTCGGGTGAACAGAGGGATTTTTGCGTTAAGCATTAAGCGTTAAGCTCCGCTAATATTTCAGCCGCATTTGTATCGGGCTTTACCTTTGGCATTACCTTTTCGATAACTCCGTTTTCGTCGATAATAAAGGTGGTGCGTACTACACCAAGTCCGATTTTGCCGTAAAGCTTCTTTTCCTGCCATACGCCGTAAGCTTTTATTGCAATAAGCTCCGGATCAGAAAGCAGCACAAAATTCAGTCCGTGCTTTTCGGCAAATTTCTGATGAGAAGCAACGCTGTCCTTGCTTATTCCTATTACCTCCACGTTTTTCTTTTTGAACTCGCCGTAAAGTCCCGCAAAAGCGCAGGCCTGACGTGTACAGCCGGGTGTATTGTCCTTGGGATAAAAATAAAGCACTACCTTTTTGCCTCTGAAATCGGACAGTGAAACATTGTTTCCGTCCTTGTCGGAGAGGGTAAAATCGGGAGCCTTGTTTCCTTTTTCAAGCATAGCTATTCTCCTTTGCAATTTTTATTTTCAGTTATTGTATCACACCATAAACAAGTTGTCAATAAAAGAATACCGCAGAAGCCGAAACTCCTGCGGTATCACCTTAAAGCAATTTTATAAGTTCCCCGTAAATATCCTCATAATGCTTATCCGTAATGCCGAAATCCATTTGCTTGTAGGTCCATGCGGCACGGGCAATACCAAGATTTACGAAAGCCTTGTTAATGTCCCTGTACCAGTTTACCGTGCCCTCAGGGTCGGCAATGTCAATAACGCCGTATTCGCCGCAGTAAATGGGAATATTGTATTTTTCGCCTATTTGGGCGGCGGTGGAAAACAGCTTTTCAAAGTACTTTTCGTTAATGTATTCTTCGCCTAAATTATCGTATTCATTGTCAAAATCATTGCCGAAGTAGGTCTTGGAGATTCTGTTGAAATCCTCGGTTTTTCCCGGATATGTCATTCTGAAATCACGGGGAAGACGGTCAACCCAATAAGCGCCCTGATGTGTGAATGCAAGAGGGCTGTAGCAATGGAAGGTGAAAACAATGTTTTCATCATAAGGCTTTTCAAGGAGGGTCATTCCGTAAACGCTGCCGTTGTAAATTCCGCCGATAATCAGCTTTGTGTCCGCCGCAATCTTTCTGATAGCCTTAACTGCTCTGTCCGCAATTCTGTTCCAGGGCTGTGTAAAGCGCTCTTCGGTTACCTCGTTTAGCAGCTCAAAGGCAATGCTTTCTCTGTTTCCGTAGCGGCGTGAAAGCTCCTCCCAAAGCAGAATGAAAATATCCTGCAAGCGTTCATCGGAGAAGAACTGGCAATACTCGGCGTCGTCAAAAATAAAACCGCAAGCCTTATGCAGGTCAAGAATAACGTTGACGCCATTCTTTTCGCACCAGCGGATACAATCGTCAATATGTTTAAAGCCGCTTTCGATAAAGCTGCCGTCATCGTTCTGAATCACGTTGTAATCTATGGGAAGTCTTATATGGTCAGCGCCCATTGACGCAACTCTTTCAATATCCTTTTCGGTAATGAAGCTGTTGTAATGCTCCTCGTTATAGTTATCTCTGCACTGGGAAAGCCAGCCGCCTAAATTTATCCCTTTTACAAATCCTGTAAATTCTCTCATCACAGAATACCTCCTTACTAATATGTATCAAGTATATCACAGTTTTTTAAATGGCGATATAAAATTTGTATCTTTTATGTTACTTTTTTATCATTAAATTTCACTTTGCAAAAAGGATTTTTTGTGATATTATATAAAATAACAGCAACAATAACCAAAAAGGAAAGTGATTTATATGAAAGTTATTATTTTAGGGGACGGTCCCGCAGGAGTATCGGCGGCTCTCTATACGGTACGGGGCGGCATTGACACCACCATTATTTCAAACGGAACAAGCGCCTTGCTGAAAACGGAAAAAATTGAAAATTACTACGGCTTTTCCGAAGCAATAAGCGGCGCAGAGCTTTATGAAAATGGCAGACAAGGGGCATTGCAGCTGGGAGCGGAAATCATAACCGACGAGATAACCTCAATCGACTGGAACGGCAGCTTTATTCTTACGGGAGTAAAGGGCGAATACAAGGCGGACGCCGTGGTGCTTGCAACCGGCTCGTCAAGAAAAACGCCTAATATAAAAGGACTGACCTCTCTTGAGGGCAAAGGAGTAAGCTACTGCGCCGCCTGCGACGCATTCTTTTACAGAGAAAAAGACGTTGCTGTAATAGGCTCGGGGAAATTTGCACTGCACGAGGCAGGCGCTCTTGAACCTCTGGTAAACTCCGTTACGATCTGCACAAACGGAGAAAAAACAGCAATAGAGCCAAAGGGCAAAATAAAGCTTGCTACTGATAAAATTGCGGAAATCTCGGGAGAAAATCACGTTGAGGAAATTGTACTTGAAAATGGCGAAAGGTTAAGGGTAAGCGGCGTGTTTATCGCTCTCGGCGTTGCGGGAAGCGCAGCCTTCGCACGAAAAATCGGCGCATTTACCGAGGGAAACAAAATCACTGTTGACGATAATATGATGACCAATGTCCCGGGACTTTTTGCCGCAGGGGACTGCACGGGAGGACTTCTTCAGATATGCAAGGCGGTTTACGAGGGCGGAAAAGCGGGCACGGAGGTAATAAAATTCCTCCGAAAAGCCGAAAAAGCCTTGTAAAATCCGAGGAAAAGCAGTATAATAGTATATGTAATCAAGTAAAAAGGCGGTCTTGCTATGAACAACGACAATCTTGCTATGCTCTGCGACTTTTACGAGTTCACCATGAGCAACGGCTATTTCAAAAACGGCTTTTACAAGCGGAACACTTATTTTGACGTGTTTTTCCGTTCTGTCCCCGACAAGGGCGGCTTTGCCATTGCGGCGGGACTTGAACAGCTTATTGACTATATCGAAAATCTGCACTTTACTCCCGAGGACATAAAGTATCTTCACGACAAGGGCATTTTTGATGATGAATTTTTAGCTTATCTTGCAGATTTCAGATTTACGGGAGATATTTACGCTGTTCCCGAGGGCACTCCCGTTTTTCCCAACGAGCCTGTTTTAACGGTAAAAGCTCCTGCGATAGAAGCACAGCTTATTGAAACCTTTACCCTGCTGACCCTTAACCACCAGTCCCTTATTGCCACAAAAGCAAACAGAATTGTCCGTGCCGCAAACGGACGTGCTGTACTGGAATTCGGCTCAAGGAGAGCCCAGGGCGCAGACGGGGCTGTTGACGGCGCAAGAGCGGCATATATCGGCGGCTGTGTGGGAACAGCCTGCGTGCTTACCGACCGCAAGTACAATGTTCCCGCCGTGGGAACAATGGCTCATTCATGGATTCAGATGTTCGATTCGGAGTACGAGGCTTTCAAGACCTACTGTGAGCTTTACCCCAACAACGCTATACTGCTTGTAGATACCTATTCAACCCTGAAAAGCGGCGTTCCAAACGCAATAAAGGTGTTCAAGGAAGTCCTTGTGCCAAAGGGCATAACCAATTTCGGAATACGCCTTGATTCGGGGGATATTGCCTATTTATCCAAAAAAGCAAGAAAAATGCTCGACGAGGCAGGACTTACCACCTGTAAGATTGTGGCTTCAAATTCCCTTGACGAGCATCTTATCCGTGATTTATTTATGCAGGGAGCAAAAATCGACACCTTCGGAGTTGGCGAGCGGCTTATTACCGCAAAGAGCGAATCGGTTTTCGGCGGCGTTTACAAGCTTGTTGCCGTTGAGGACGAGGACGGAACAATAATCCCTAAAATAAAGGTCAGCGAAAACATTACCAAGATTACAAATCCCCATTTCAAAAAGGTTTACCGCCTTTTCGACAACGAAACGGGAAAGGCAATTGCCGACCAACTTTGTGTTTACGATGAAACAATAGACGACAGCAAGGAGCTTGTGATTTTCGACCAGAATGCCACATGGAAAACCAAAAAGCTTACAAACTTTACCGCAAAGGAGTTGCTTGTGCCTGTTTTCATAAAGGGCAAAAGGGTTTACGACAGCCCCGACATTCACTCCATACAGAAATACTGCGCTGAGCAGCTTGATTTGCTGTGGGACGAGGTAAAGCGCTTTGAAAATCCGCACAATTACTATGTTGATTTGTCGGAAAAGCTGTGGAATATAAAGCATGTTTTGCTTTCCACCGTGGGAGGCTGATTCGGTATTGCCTAAAAAATATTGCCGCAGAGAGTTTACTCTGCGGCATTTTGC
This sequence comes from Ruminiclostridium sp., assembly GCA_051882195.1. Classification (GTDB taxonomy): domain Bacteria; phylum Bacillota; class Clostridia; order Oscillospirales; family Ruminococcaceae; genus Ruminiclostridium_E. Next base: position 5,109 of record JBJERI010000012.1, read on the forward strand.
TTTTATATGGCATTTATCCCAGTCTTAACATTTCGTCAATGCACTTTCTCGCTTCGGCAATATCCTCGTCCGACATTTCTATTTTAAAGGCATTGCCATTGCCTATTCCCTCAAGGGATTTGTAAACGTCCATAAGGGTGGTAAGCTTCATATTGGGGCAAAGAATCTTCTTTGAGAGAATGTAAAACTCCTTGTCGGGACATTCATACTGGAGATGCTCAGCAATGCTGATTTCCGTGCCGATAATGAACTCCCTGCATTCGGATTTCTTCGCATAGTTCATAATGCCTGCCGTTGAGCCTACATAGTCTGCCTTTGCCACAACTGCAGGAACACATTCGGGGTGAACAAGCACCTTTGCGTTCGGGTGAAGAGCCTTTGCCTTATCAACCTCGTCTGCCGTTACAGAAGCGTGAACGGGACAGCCGCCCTGTATAAGCTTTATGTCCTTTTCGGGGACTTTGCGCTTTACATAATCTCCAAGGTTGCAGTCGGGGATAAACAGAATCTTATCTGCGTCCATTTTCTTCACGATGGTAAGGGCTGAAGATGAAGTTACGCACACGTCGCAGAGCTTTTTGAGAGCGGCGGTGGTGTTTATGTAGGCAACCACCTTTCTGTCAGGCTCCTGCTTTTTCATATATTCCAGCATTTCGGGCTCAAGCTGTTCAGCCATTGGACAGCCTGCCATGGGGTTTGCAAGATAAACGTCCTTTTCGGGGTTAAGCATTTTTGCGGTTTCAGCCATAAAATGAACGCCGCAGAACAGAATGTTCTTCTGAGGACACTCTCTTGCCTTGTCGCTTAAAGCAAAGGAATCCCCTGTTATATCCGCAATTTCAACAATCTCTCTTGCCTGATAGGAATGAGCCAGTATAGCAACATCCTTTTCCTTTTTCAGCTTTAATATTTTCTCCTGAATGTCCTTTATCATAGTTATGCTTCCTTTCGTTTGCACATAATATTCTATTATATAACTATATTATATTACGGCTGTACGCCCCTGTCAATATTCATTTTACATATCAGTTTTTCTGTATAAAGTTTGAAATTATGACAATTTCCCATTGCAAAACGCGAAAAAATGTATTATAATTAAAAAGTTAAATGCTGTATTGTAATATATAGCCTTTGCTATTTCATATATATCAGGAGAACTTATGATTTTTGCGGATTTATTTTTTCTGTACGCATTTCTGCCTGCCTGCATTATTCTGTACTTTCTGACAAAGAACATTGCTTGGCGGAACGGCGTGCTTATACTGTTTTCACTTATTTTCTACGCTTGGGGAGAGCCGTTATGGATTATTCTCCTGCTGTTCAGCGTTACGGCCAATTACTTATTCGGACTGCTTATTGACAAATGGCGGGGCACGTCCAAAGCAAAGCTGCCTGTTGTTTTTGCGCTGGTAACAAGCCTTGGGCTGTTGGCGGTGTTCAAGTACAGCGGCTTTGTAGTGGAAAACCTTAATGCAATACTTCCCTTTGAGATACCTGCGCCCAATATTTCTTTGCCTATCGGAATCAGTTTCTACACCTTCCAGATTATTTCCTACATAATGGACGCATACTGGGGCAAGGTGAAGGTTCAGCGCAACTATGCACGGTTTCTGCTTTACGTTTCAATGTTCCCGCAGCTTGTAGCAGGACCTATCGTCCGTTACAGCGTGGTTGAGCAGGAAATGGGCTGCCGAAAGACAACCGCAGAGGACCTTAGCGCAGGCATTTCAAGGCTTGCCACTGGTCTTGCCAAAAAGGTTATTATTGCCAATAATCTGTCGGTAATCGTGGATTCCTTCCTTGGGGCGGCAAACCTTTCAAGCGTGTCCGTCCTTGGCACATGGTACGGCGTTATTCTTTACGCAATGCAGGTTTACTTCGATTTTTCGGGCTATTCGGATATGGCAATAGGTCTTGGCAGAATTTTCGGTTTCCACTTTGACGAGAACTTCAAGTACCCATTTATCTGCCGCAACATAACCGAATTCTGGCAGAGATGGCATATTTCTCTCGGCTCGTTCTTCCGTGATTACCTGCTGTACGTTCCCATTTTTGGCAAGCGCAGACAGTATTTAAGCCTGTTCCTTGTATGGTTCAGCACAGGTCTTTGGCACGGTGCAAGCTGGAACTTCATTATATGGGGTCTTTACTTCGGCTTGTTCATTTTCCTTGAACGCAAGGTGGGCAACAAGCGAATGAGAAAAATCCCGTCGGTGATAATGCACATTTATAATAAGATAGTTATTGTTCTTGGCTTCGGAATTTTCTATTTCACGGATATAGGACGTCTTGGAGATTTCTTCAAAAACCTTGTGGGCGCTAACGGAAACGTCTTTACAGACAGCGTAACCGCCGCTTCCTTTATGAACAACATTTTCCTGATTATTGCGGCGCTGATATTCTGCCTGCCTGTTGTTCCCAAGCTCAAAGCCTTTGTGGAAAAGAAAACCGCTTCAATGGCTCTTACGGGAACTGCAACAGTTGTATGCAACATTGCTTGTCTTCTCGTTAGCAGCGTTATGCTTGTAAATGCAACAAACAATCCGTTTTTATATTTCAGATTTTAAAAAGAGGGAATTACAATGAAAAAGGTCGTTTCAATTCTATTGGCTTTGGCTGCGGCACTTATGTGCTTTGTTTCGTCCGCTTTTGCGGCAGAGGAGGGCAAGGTGACAATCTGGGACGGCAATACTGCTCTTAAAAAGGGCAGGGTTTATACCATAACTGAAAACACGGCAGTAACAAGAAGCGTAATTGTTCCTGCGTCAACAACGATTATTGTAAAAAACGGCGCTGCTCTTACAATTTCAGCAGAATATACCTTTACTCTGAAGGGTAACCTCAAAATCAATCCGCAGGGCAAGGTAAGACTTTACGGCACCCTTAATTCCGTAGCAGGCTCTGTCATCAACCTTTACGGCAGCCTAAACACGGCAACGGGCTCGGTTATCAACCTCTGCGGAACGCTTAACATTTACAAGGGCGGCAAAATAACGGGACACGGCGAAATAAATCCCTCAACCTTCCACAGCATAGAAAACAACGGCAGTATAGGAAAGGGAGTTACGGTAAACACGCCGCCAATCCGGTCGGAAAACGGCATTACATACGTTGGCGATGTTCTCCTTGTAAACAAGGACTATTCCGTTCCTGCTTCATACGCACCGGGGCTTAATTACGAGCTTCAGCAGGCGTTCAACCGAATGCAGAAGGACGCCGCAGCCGAGGGAATCAGCCTCGAAATAATTTCGGGTTACCGTTCCTATGAAAAGCAGAAAAGCGTTTACAACTACTGGGTAAGCCTTTACGGAAAAACAGAAGCAGACAGAATTTCCGCTACTCCGGGAAATTCCGAGCATCAGACAGGTCTTGCCATAGACATAAACGACCTTAATGAGGATTTTGCGGATACTCCCGCAGGAAAGTGGCTTGCGAAAAACGCATACAAATACGGCTTTATCCTGCGCTATCCAAAGGGAAAAGAGAGCATTACAGGCTACGCCTACGAGCCGTGGCATTTCAGATATGTAGGCACGGAGCTTGCAAAGCAGATTTACAACAGCGGACTTACGCTTGAAGAATTTTTAGGCGTTGCATAATAAAAAAGAAGGGAATTATAAGTATGGAGAAGAAGGAATGGGGCTTTGCCAACGGCTATAAGGTTTATCTTTATACGCTGAAGAACAAAAACGGTATGACCCTTAAGCTGACCAATTACAGCGGCGCAATCGTCAGCGCTGCCCTGCCCGACAAAAAGGGCAATATGGTTGACGTTGTGCTGGGCTACGACAATTTAGAGGGCTATATTTCAGGAGGCTCGTCACAGGGCGCTCTTGTTGGCCGCTACGCAAACAGAATTGCCAACGGCGAATTTACCCTTAACGGCAAAACCTACAAGCTTGTGAAAAACTGCGGAGCGCATACGCTCCACGGCGGCGGAATAGGCTTCAACAAGCGTGTATGGACAATTGACGAGGAGGGCGAAAATACTGTTACTTTCGGCTATTTCAGCCCCGACGGAGAGGAAAATTTCCCGGGAAATCTTAAGGTGCAGTGCAAGTACACCCTTACAGACGATAACGCAGTGAAGCTTGAATACAGCGCAGAATCAGACGCAGACACAATTATTAATCTCACAAACCATTCTTATTTCAACCTGAACGGTGTTCACGGCGGCTCGGTTATGAACACAACGCTTCAGATTTTTGCGGAGAATTACACTCTTGTAACTCCCGAGCTTATTCCAACGGGTGTAATTGCCTCCGTTCACGGCACAGTGTTTGACTTTACACAGCCTAAAAGAATAGGCGAGGACGTTGACTCGGGCAAAATTGACGGCTACGACCACAACTTCCTCCTCGGCGATCCGTTCGTACTCAGAAAATCCGCTTATGCAGTCAACCCCGACAGCGGAATTACAATGACAATGTTCACTGATATGCCTGCAATGCAGCTTTACACCGCAAACGGACTGGGCGGCGAAATCGGCAAGGACGGCATAATGATGGAAAAGCAGACTGCATTCTGCCTTGAAAGCCAGTTCTGCCCCGACGCACCTCACCATGACAATTTCGCAAGCCCTGTTTTAAAGGCGGGCGAAAGCTTCAAATCAACCACAATCTATCAGTTCGGAATTGAATAATCCGCATACAAACCAAAATGCTCCAAGGCTTTACGCCTTGGAGCATTTTTGGTGAAAGAGGTAGAGGTATATCAAGCTCGTTGGTTGTTTTTCTGTTCATAGCAGTCTGCTTTCTTTTCTGCAAGGCTTTTGCCATGCAGCTTGTCAAGCTGTTTGATTTCAAGCAGACTTTCGTTTATGCAGCCGATTAGGTGTTCGATTACAAGCAGGCTCAGCGCAGTACTGAGAAACATCAGTAAAATCCGGATAAGTCCGCCTATTCCGCTTCCCTCAACAGTGAAAATTGCACACATAAATATTATCATAGAGATTACGGAAAGAGCAACGAAAATTCCGTTGATTAAAACGCTGCGGAGCTGTTTTGTAAGCTGTCTTTCAATATTTTTTCTTGTTCCGTTAATAATTCTGCTGTCGTTCATTTTCTGTCCGTCCTTTCTTTTTACAATTACATTATACCATAAGTAGTGTGTCAAAATCAGGACAATCAATTTTTCATCAGCTTGTTTTTTCTTCTTCAAGTGCGCCTGTTTTAAGATAAAGCTCCTTATCCTTTTCAGCCGCCTTTTTAAGCCCAGACAGCAGTACTGCCACGCTTATTTGTCCGATTATCATAACAGTTATAAAAAATACGGGACAGCACCAAAAAGCAAAAAAAGAAAAACACACAGTTATGAATACAAACGCTCCGTATAAAAATTTACGGGTCTTTTCATTCGTTTTCTTTCGTTCCTCAAACTCTGCTTTCGACAGAAAATTTTCCTTTTTCAATCCGCCCGAAGCCGAGTGATTATCAAATGAATTAGCGCTGTTTCCCGAAGTATTATTCATACTTTCAAATCCCACGACCCATTCCGTCAGCGAAGTTTTGCCGTCAAGGTTAGAATCAAAATGATTCATTCTGCTCTCCTTTCCTTTTAATAAGAATCGGAATCATCATAATCGTCAAAATCATCAGAATCCTCTTCTTCATCGTCAAAAAGCTCCTGCATCATTCCGAAACCGATCATTTTTTCTCCGAAGGTCGTTTCTCCGTCACGGTTAAAATCAAAAATGCCGCCGAAAAAGTTGTCCTTGTCTGTAAAAATGTTCATATTCTCGCCTCCTTACCTATATTATACATACCCTGCTGTGTCATTGTAAGGACAATGAAAAAATCCGCAGTATGCAACTGCGGATAATTTTATATAGATAGGAATTACAGAGTAAAAGTACCCATATTCTGTGACTTTCTCCAGTCAACATATTCCTCGTAAGTGCCAAGTCTGTCATAGCAGCCCTTATCTCTTATTTCGATAATTCTGTTGGCAACGGTCTGAACGATTTCGTGGTCGTGGGAAGCGAAAAGCACGTTTCCCTTGAAGTCGGCAAGACCGTTATTTACTGCGGTAATGCTTTCAAGGTCAAGGTGGTTGGTAGGTCGGTCAAGAATAAGCACATTGCTCTGGAAAAGCATCATTCGTGAGAACATACAGCGTACCTTTTCGCCGCCCGAAAGCACGTTTACGGGCTTGTAAATATCGTCCCCCGAGAATAACATTCTGCCAAGGAATCCACGGAGATAGGTTTCGGTAACGTCCTTGGAATACTGTCTTATCCAGTCAAGAATTGACATTGTGCAGCCTGCAAAGAAGTGGTCGGAGTCAATTGGGAAATAGCTTACAGAGGTTGTGCTGCCCCACTTGTAAGTGCCCTCGTCGGGTTCAAGCTCCCCTACTAAAATTTTGAACAGGGTGGTAATTGCAATTTCGCTTTCGCCTAAGAATGCAATCTTGTCGTTCTTGCCTACGGTAAAGCTTACATCGTCAAGAACCTTTACGCCGTCAATTGTCTTTGAAATGCCGCTTACCTGCAGAATGTCCTTGCCAACCTCGCGCTCCATATCAAAGCCGATAAAGGGATAGCGTCTGCTGGATGCGGGCATTTCCTCAACGGTGATTTTTTCAAGCAGCTTGCGGCGTGAGGTAGCCTGCTTGGATTTGGATTTGTTTGCGGAGAAGCGCTGAATGAAGTTCTGAAGCTCCTTTATCTTTTCCTCAGCCTTTCTGTTCTGCTGCTTCATCATACGCTGAATCATCTGAGAGGATTCGTACCAGAATTCATAGTTGCCCACATACATTTTGATCTTGTTATAGTCAATGTCAACAATATGGGTGCAGACGTTGTTTAAGAAGTGACGGTCGTGGGAAACAACGATAACCGTGCCGAAATAGTCTGCAAGAAAATCCTCCAGCCATGCAACGGCGTCAATGTCAAGATGGTTTGTAGGCTCGTCCATAAGGATAATGTCGGGGTTGCCGAAAAGCGCCTGTGCAAGAAGCACCTTTACCTTTTCGTTACCCGAAAGACTGCTCATCTGTGAATACAGAATGTCCTCGCTTAAACCAAGACCCTGAATAAGCTTTGAAGCATCGCTTTCAGCCTCCCAGCCGTTAAGCTCCGCAAATTCAGCCTCAAGCTGGCTTGCCTTTTCGCCGTCCTCCTCGGAGAAATCCTCCTTTGCGTAAAGAGCGTCCTTTTCCTGCATAATTTCATAAAGTCGCTTGTTGCCCATAATAACCGTGTCCTGAACGGTGTATTCGTCATAAGCAAAGTGGTCCTGCTTCAATACGGACATACGAAGATTTTCGGGAATGTTTACCGTGCCGGTGGTGGGTTCAAGCTCCCCGTCAAGAATACGCAGGAATGTTGACTTGCCTGCGCCGTTTGCACCGATAACGCCGTAGCAGTTGCCGCTGTTGAAAATAAGGTCAACGTCCTTGAAAAGTGTAGCACCGCCGAATTGCAGGCTCACGTTTGAAACTGTGATCATTATATTTGTCCTTTCTGCTGTTCTGTTGTTCATATACAATATATTATATTAAGTATAACACATATTTTATCCAAATGCAAATTTTCTGATAAATATTGCTTTTTTCAATAATTTATGCTATATTGTTAAAGGTAAATTATACATATTATCACAACAAAGTCGGAAATGCCGCTGCATTTCCGTATTTTTGCGTAAAAAACAAAGGAAAAGGCGAGTATGGAATTTGTAAACAGCTTTAAAAAAGGACTTAAGGACGGAATACCAATTGGTCTTGGCTATCTTTCGGTTTCATTTACTTTCGGTATGATGGCGGTATCTCAGGGTCTTCCTGTGTGGGTTGCCGTATTCATTTCAATGACCAATCTAACCTCCGCAGGACAGTTTGCGGGACTTTCGCTTATTTTAACAGGCGGCGGCTACATAGAAATGGCAATGACCCAGCTTATAATCAACCTGCGGTATGCTCTTATGTCACTTTCTCTTTCTCAAAAGCTGCACAGGACAATAAAGCTCCGTGACAGGCTTATTATGTCCTTTGCAAATACGGACGAGATTTTCGCCGTTGCTTCAAGTCAGCCGGGAGAAATAGGCAAGCGCTATTTCTACGGACTAATGACCGTTCCCTATATCGGCTGGGCTTTGGGTACATTGCTTGGAGCGCTGGCAAGCACCCTGCTCCCCGAAATTGTTACAACCTCAATGTCCGTGGCTATTTACGGAATGTTCCTTGCAATAATCGTTCCTCCTGCAAAGCACAACCGCTCGGTGCTGTTCGTTATTACAATTTCCGTTATTCTAAGCTGCTGCTTTACCTATGTTCCCGTAATAAATCAGCTTTCAAGCGGCTTTGTAATCATAATCTGCGCAGTTGCGGCGTCAACGCTGGGCGCACTGCTGTTCCCCATAAAGGAGGCAGGAGATGAATAATTTCGATATTACCTATGTTTTAATTCAGATTGCGGTAATGGCAGGCGTGACCTACCTTATAAGAATGCTGCCCCTTACTCTTATGAGAAGAAAAATAAAAAGCAGATTCGTAAATTCCTTCCTGTTTTATGTGCCCTTTACCGTTCTTGCTGCAATGACCTTCCCCACAATCCTGCATTCTACAAGCAGCATTTGGTCGGCTCTTGCAGGTCTTGCAGTGGCTGTATTGCTGTCATTCCTTGAAAAAGGACTGCTTACGGTGGCACTTTCCTCCTGCGCCGCTGTGCTTGTTGTTGAAATTTTGCTTCAATATGTCTTCATTTAGTGCATATTATATATTTACATTTCTGTAATTTAATGATATAATATAGCATATTAAATCCGTATAATAAAAGGAAGGGTAAAAAATGGAAATCTCAATTACAAAAACCACTGCTCCAAAGGCAAAGCCCGATCAGAGCAAGCTTGGTTTCGGCAACTACTACACCGACCATATGTTCATTATGAACTATGACGAGGGAAAGGGCTGGAACAATCCCCGCATAGTTCCTTACGCTCCGTTCCAGCTTGACCCTGCCGCAATGGTTCTACACTACGGTCAGGAGGTTTTCGAGGGACTTAAGGCTTACCGTACAGCCGAGGGCAAAATTCAGCTTTTCCGCCCCGAAAAGAATATGGCAAGACTTAACGTTTCCTGCGACCGTCTTTGCATTCCGAAAATCGACGAGGAATTTGCATTAAAGGCAATCAAGGCTCTTGTAAAGGTTGATGAGGACTGGATTCCTACGGAAGAGGGCACTTCCCTTTACATCAGACCCTACATTTTCGCAACAGACGCTCACGTTGGCGTTCACCCTGCAAAGCACCTTATTTTCGCAATCATTCTTTCACCGGTCGGCGCATACTACCCCGATGGTCTTGCACCTGTTAAAATCTTCGTTGAGCAGAAGTATGTCCGTGCGGTAATCGGCGGCACAGGCTTTACAAAGGCAGGCGCAAACTACGCTATCTCCCTTAAAGGACAGGAGGAAGCGGCTGAACAAGGCTACATACAGACTCTCTGGCTTGACGGCGTTGAGAGAAAATATGTTGAAGAAGTTGGCGCAATGAACGTATTCTTCAAAATCGGCGACGAAATCGTAACTCCCGCACTTTTAGGCTCAATTTTAGGCGGCATTACAAGAATGTCCATTATCGAGCTGTTAAAGTCCAAGGGCTACAAGGTTTCCGAGCGCAGACTTGCAATAGACGAGCTGGTTGACGCATACAAGAGCGGCACTCTTGTTGAAGCGTGGGGCACAGGTACGGCGGCTGTTATTTCACCTATCGGCGAGCTTAAGTACGGCGACCTTGTAATGCCAATCAACAACGGCGAAATCGGTGAAATCTCACAGATGCTTTACGATACCCTCACAGGAATCCAGTGGGGCAAAATCAAGGACGAATTCGGCTGGATTCAGACTGTTGAATAATAAATCGGCTTAATATTTCAAAATCCGTTCCCGCCGAAGCCACGGCGGGGCGAATTTTATGAAAGGAATTTATTTATGAAGAACACAGAAAAAACAATGGACAAGCTTGTTGCTCTCTGCAAGGGCAGAGGCTTCATCTACCCCGGCAGCGAAATCTACGGCGGACTTGCAAACACATGGGACTACGGTCCTTTGGGTGTCGAGCTGAAGAACAACATCAAAAAGGCCTGGCTCAAGAAATTCGTGCAGGAAAACAAGTACAATGTAGGTCTTGACTCCGCAATCCTTATGAATCCTCAGACATGGGTTGCATCGGGTCATATCGGCGGGTTCTCCGACCCCCTTATGGACTGCAAGGACTGCAAGACCCGTCACAGAGCGGACAACCTTATTGAAGACTTTGACGGCACAAATCCCGCAGGCTGGACCAACGAAATGATGATGAACTACATCAAGGAAAAGCACATTTGCTGCCCTAACTGCGGCAAGTCAAACTTTACCGACATTCGTCAGTTCAACCTTATGTTCAAGACCTTTCAGGGCGTTACCGAGGACAGCAAGTCCGAGCTTTACCTCCGTCCCGAAACGGCACAGGGTATTTTCGTAAACTTTGCCAATATTCAGCGTACAACAAGAAGAAAAATTCCATTCGGCGTTGCTCAGGTGGGCAAGTCCTTCAGAAACGAAATCACTCCCGGCAACTTTATTTTCCGTGTTCGTGAATTTGAACAGATGGAGCTTGAATTCTTCTGCAAGCCCGGTACAGACCTTGAATGGTTCGACTACTGGAGAAGCTTCTGCAAGAACTTCCTGCTGTCCCTTAACCTTAAGGAAGAAAACATCAGACTCCGTGACCACGACAAGGAGGAGCTCTGCTTCTATTCAAAGGCAACAACCGACTTTGAATATCTGTTCCCATTCGGCTGGGGCGAGCTTTGGGGCGTTGCGGACAGAACCGACTACGACCTCAATCAGCACATCAAGACCAGCGGAAAGCAGCTTGATTACTTCGACCAGGAAGCAAACGAAAGATACGTTCCTTACGTTATTGAACCGTCACTGGGCGTTGAACGTCTGTTCCTTGCTCTTGTTACAGAGGCTTATGACGAGGAAGCGCTGGAGGACGGTACAACCCGTACGGTAATGCACTTCCACCCTGCTCTTGCACCTATAAAGGCGGCTGTTCTTCCGCTGTCAAAGAAGCTTGCAGGTCCTGCAGGCGAGCTTGCGGACGAGCTTTGCAAGTACTTCCCTGTTGATTACGACGACGCAGGCGCAATCGGCAAGCGTTACCGCAGAGAGGACGAAATCGGCACTCCGTTCTGCATTACCTACGACTTTGAAAGTGAAGAGGACAAGTGCGTAACAGTCCGTGAGCGTGACACAATGGCGCAGGTTCGTATTCCAATTGAAGATGTAAGAAAGTATATTGAAGAAAGAATTTTCTTCTGATTATTATTTTCTAATAAAGCAGATAAGCCATGGCATTTTTGATTTTGATCAGAAATGGTGTGGCTTTTTGTTGACACGGACAATGGGATGGTTTATAACAGTTATTAAGATAAATCGGAACTTTTAGGAGAAAAAGAATGATAAAACATAAAAGCAGATACGTAATTATTATCTTGACCTTTCTGCTGATAATTCCCGTACTTTCTATGTTTGGAATAGCAGCTAATTCCGTGTCCGCACATTTTCAGGCTTCAGATACCGCCAAACAGATACAAAAGTCGGGAACTGAGGTCATAGACAGCTATACCTATATAGGCAACACAAGCGGCACGGGAAATCATGTCGAAGCACAGTCGCTTTTTATCGTTTGCACCTCTGATCCCGATGCTCTTTCAAAGCAGCTTTCCGAAAACGAAAAATTTCTTTCCGTTTATCCTGCTGGAGAAACAGACAAGCATTTTTATATGTTCGAGCCAAAAAATGTCCTTGATATTCCCGAAAACGGTGAAAATTACTATGTGATTGAAGTAATTCATTCCGTACCGTTTCCGGATAATATAATGGGGCACTGAATAACGTATGAATTATAAGAAAGGAGCTGTCATGCAAGAAAAATTAGCAGCTATGGAAATAGAACTATATATTTTGGTCATGGAAAAACAGTGCCTAACCCAAAATGGGTAAAGTGATTTTTAATGATTAAAATTCCCATTTATCGCACAACAGCCGTTTCACCAGCAGCTTTTCTATAACATTAAAGGTTGACTTTGCAGCGAATCGGGGGTATAATCAGTTTATGGGAAAATCATAATATCAGATAAGGATAATGCTTGAAAGAGAAGCAAAAGTTCTTGAGCTGCTTTTGACCGAGGGATATTTTAATGAAAATCTTTGATTTTTTCTGAAAAACTATTGACTTTTTGTGAATATGTGATATAATTAAATAGTAATCAAATCAGTAATGATTATTGTTATTGAAAATCTAAATAAAAGGAGTTTATTATTATGGCTAAGTATGTTTGTCCAATCTGCGGATATGTTCACGAAGGAGATTCCGCACCCGAATTCTGCCCACAGTGCAAGTGCCCCGGCTCAAAGTTCAAGGTACTTGAAGGCGGCGCATTAACCTTTGCTTGCGAACACGAGGTTGGCATTATCGACGGTGTTGACGAAGAAATCGTTAAGGGTCTCAGAATGAACTTCGAGGGCGAATGCACAGAAGTTGGTATGTATCTTGCAATGGCAAGAGTTGCTGACAGAGAGGGCTACCCCGAGGTTGCAGAGGCTTACAAGAGAATCGCTTTCGAAGAGGCTGAACACGCTGCCAAGTTCGGCGAAATGCTGGGCGAGGTTGTTTCCGCTTCCACAAAGGAAAACCTTGAAAAGAGAGTTGCTGCTGAACACGGCGCAACACAGGGCAAGCTGGATATTGCAAAGAAGGCTAAGGAGCTTGGCTTAGACGCTATTCACGATACAGTACACGAAATGGCTAAGGACGAAGCAAGACACGGCAAGGCTTTCCAGGGTCTTTTAAACAGATACTTCAAGTAAGGAGGATTTTACAATGAAATACGTTTGTCCATGCGGTTATGTTTATGATGAAGCTTTAGGCGATCCCGACAACGGAATTGCTCCCGGCACAAAGTGGGAGGATCTTCCCGAGGACTTTGAATGTCCCGTTTGCGGTCTTGGCAAGGACGCTTTTACTGCTGAATAATTCACAAACTGATATGATGAAATCTGCAAGCCTTTCGGTTTGCAGATTTTATTTTATGTTTTGCACTAAACAGTGACAACATAATTAGCAATATTGCCCATAACGCCCCTATTATCCCCGAATAATTTCAATATTTTTCAATATGGACAAGTTTTTGCCAAAGTAGTAAAATGGTAGCTGTGTGATTTTTTGAAAAAAGGGGATAAAACAGTGATTAAACGTTATTTTCAGAGGTTAAAGACCGAGTTTAAGGGCTACAACGCCAAAAGCTTCGGCAAGGACGCTCTTGCAGGCGTAACCGTTGCCGCAGTTGCATTGCCGCTCGCTCTTGCATTCGGCGTTTCAAGCGGCGCAGACGCAGCCGCAGGACTTATTACCGCAGTAATTGCGGGCTTTGTTATCGGTATGCTTTCGGGGGGCTCTTATCAGATTTCTGGGCCAACGGGCGCAATGACCGCAATTCTTGTTTCACTTGTTGCACAGTATCAGCTTCAGGGCGTGTTTATTGCCTGCTTCCTTTCGGGAATTATCCTGCTGATTTGCGGCATATTCAAGCTTGGGGGACTGGTTTCCTTTATTCCCGTGCCCGTTATAACAGGCTTTACCTCGGGTATCGCCATTATTATCGCACTGGGTCAGATAAACAATCTTACGGGGCTGTCAGGTTCGGGACTTAACACTATCGACAAGATTACAAGCTATTTCACCACCGAACAGCACCTTAATCCAACCGCCCTTATTATCGGCGTTTGCGTTATTGTGTTTATGTTCATCTACCCGAAAAAGCTTAACGCAATCGTTCCAAGCTCGCTGGTTGCAATTATCCTTGCTACCGCTGCAAACTTTATTTTCAACTTTGAAGTGGACGTAGTAGGCGCAATTCCGCAGACCTTATTCCTTGACAACAGACTTGACTTTTCGCAGATTACCTTTGATAAAATATACAATCTTATTATGCCCGCCGTCAGCATTGCCGCTTTAGGACTTATTGAGTCCCTCCTTTGCGGCGCAAGCGCAGGCCGTATGAAGAACGAAAAGCTGGACGCCGACCAGGAGCTTGTGGCACAGGGAATCGGTAATATGCTTATTCCTCTGTTCGGCGGCGTTCCCGCAACTGCCGCAATTGCCCGTACCAGCGTTGCAATAAAGGCTGGGGGCAGAACAAGAATTACGGGAGTTATCCACTCGGTAGTGCTTCTTCTCTCAATGTTTCTGCTGGGCGGCATTATGTCCAAAATCCCTCTTTCAGCCCTTGCAGGAGTGCTTATCGTAACCGCCTGGAGAATGAACGAATGGCACGTTATTAAGGACATTTTCAGCAGAAAAATAAAGACCGCCATGTTCCAGTTCCTTATTACCATGCTTGCAACGGTAATTTTCGACCTTACGGTTGCAATCATAATCGGCGTGCTTTTCTCTGTTGTAATGTTCGTCCTTAAGGTTTCGGATATGACCGTCACAATTTCCGAGGTAGATACGGAAAAGCTTGGGGTTGATAAGGAAAAAGCAGGCAAGTATTCCTCAACCCGAGTTGCATACATAACGGGTCCCCTCTATTTCGGTACGGCAAGCAAGTTAGCTGAAAAGCTTAAGCCACTTGACGATGAAAAAGAGGATATTGTGATTTTCTCAATGCGAGGCGTTCCCCTTGCGGATATTTCGGGAATACAGGCATTGCAGGAGCTTTGTATGCACCTTTCGGAGCGCGGCACACAGATTTATTTCACCTGCGTTCAGCCTCCTGTAATGGAAATGTTTGACCGCTGCGGACTTAAGGACAGCTATTCAGACAGCAATTTCTACTGGAGTACCGATAAAGTGCTTGCGGATATTGCGGAAATGTAAGGTAATACGCATAATTTACAGATTACCGTAAATTTTTCTCAGAAAACACTTGCATTTTATAAAAAGATATGCTATAATGTAATGCGTGTCAATATGAATTATATATTTAAGGCAAAACCTTTTAATAAGATTTCGGAGGATTTTTAAAAAATGGGCGTTATTGAAATTATTGCAGCGATTTTACTTATACTTGCTTGTGTTTTCATTATTGTAATCGTGCTTATGCAGGATTCAAAGCAGGGTATGTCACAGACAATCACAGGCGCAAGCGCTGACAACTACTATCAGAAAAACTCAGGAAGAACAAACGAAGCAAAGCTTGCAAAGGGCACAAAGATTGCCGCAGTTGCATTCTTCGTAATCACCCTTCTTGTTAACGTTATTGCAATTTACTTTAAG
>JBJERI010000013.1:0-4377 GCA_051882195.1 Ruminiclostridium sp.
TACCCCGAAATCAAGGTCGCCGCTTTCCTTTGAAACAGTGTACGCCTTTGCAAAAACCGAGGTGCATACTGCGGCGCTTACTGCGAAAACAAGGGTAACAAAAATAAGCTCCAGCAGAAACAGCTCCGAGCGTGATTTCTTTTTCATAAAATCACCTCTGCATAAACCTTTTCCGTCCTGCCGTCAGGGTCGGTACAGCTTACCGTAAGCAGCGAGCCGTCAAGGTAAAAATCCACCCTTTCCGCCTTTGCAATTGCCGTTCCGCTGTCAAGGGAAAAGGGTATTCCCCTTGCACAGTACAGCTCGCAAAGACTTCCGTCACGGCAGTATATATAGGTATCGTAAATTTCATTATCCACATTTTCCGAAAGGACAAGAACCCTTTGTCCCTCTGTTTCCATTACGGAAACCGCTCCTTTTTCCCCTGCGGAATGGATTTTCGCCGTTATGTAATCAAGGCAGACCCGACTTTCATAACGCTTTTCCCATTGCTCAGAGGAGCTTATATAAACATTTGCGCCCATTACCGCCGAAATTACCGCCGTAAGCGCAAAAATGCAAAAAAGTATCAGCGCAAAAAGGCTGTCTATGGAATGGCTCTGCTTTGTCTGCATTAAATCACTCACTTTTCTATAACGGTAATGTCGGGCATAAGGTTTGAGGCGAAAACATTGTAAATCACGGTATAACGGCTTTCGTCAATGGAAAGTCCGTAGTTTTCCTTAAGATAGTCAAGGCTTTCGGGATATGCTCCTTCGATTGCGTAACAGCTTACCACCGCACGTCTTATGCCGTCCTCCGCAATTCTGCGGCTTTGCTCACGGTCGGTTGTCTGCACGGAGGAAACCGCCCATAATGCGGCAATGAAAAACACGATGAACAAAATCAGTCCGAAAAGGTGATCCGCTAAAAAATCCTTTATAAATCTCATAGCCGCCCCTTTACGAAACCGAGGTCATAACGGACAGCAATGGCAGCATTACCGAAAGGAGAATTGCTCCCACAAGCACCGACATAATTATTACAAGCACCGGCTCTATTCTTGAAACTGAGGCGTCGATTGCCTCGTCGGATTTTTTTTGGCAGCGGTCGGCAATATCGCTCATAACGCTGTCGGTATTGCCCGTTTTAAAGCTGATGTCCAGCATACGGCAGTAAATGGGGGCGAAAAGCTCTGTTTGGCTTACCGCCTTGCTGAAGGACATTCCGTCCCCGATAAGCCGCTGACACTGGTTGATTTTCTTCACCGTAGGGGGATTTGCGGTGCGCTTTGCCATTTCAAGGGAGCGGTCAAGGTCAAGGCCGCTGGAAAGACCCATTGACATTACGTTTGCAAAGCGAGCAGCGGAAATTGTGCGGTTAAGCCTGCTGCCTGAAAACAGTCCCGAGAAAAAGCCCGCCGCCCTTTCACGGAGAGCAGGCACTGCAAAAATAATGACAAACAGCAGCACAACGCCCATTGCCACGGGCAGGATTACAGCGCCGTTGTCCGAAATTGCCTTGCCAAGATTCATAACTGCGGCGGCGGCAGGAGAAAGCTCCGCTCCAAGCCGCTCAAAAACGTCTGCGAAAATAGGCATTACCTGCGTAATAAGCACGCCCATTACCGCAAGGAGAATTACAAGCAGCATAAGAGGAAAGGCAACTGCGTTTTTTATTGCCGAGCCGATTTCCTCCTGCCTTGTGTAGTAGCGCGATAAAGCCATAAGGGCTGAATCAAGGCGGCCTGTGCTTTGGCCTATTTCCACCGATTCGTATGCAAAGGGCTCGAAAGCCCCTGTTTTTTTCATTGCCTCGGACAGGGAAATTCCCTTTTCCGTTTCTTCCGCAAGGACTTTAAGCACAGCCCTTCTGCCCTTGTCCTTTTCGTCTGACATTAGCATATAAAGTCCGTCGGCTGTGGTAATTCCCGAACCGATTATGGACGAAAGCTCGGAAAACAATGCCGATAAATAAAGAGGGTCGGAACGTGACATTTTTTCCTCCTAATAAATGAATTTGGCCGTATAGTTTTCATCGTCGCCTATAAAGCTCATTATTTTGTCGCTGGAATTATTTACCGCCGCAAAGGTTGGGTCCATTCTGTGCCAGCTTGTGCCGTCGAAATATATTATGCCGTAAATCCAGCCCTGTTCCTTTGTGTAAACGCTGAGCCATGCGTGATAAATTGTGCCTGCATAGCCTACCACAAGCTTTGTGGGGACTTTCTGACTGCGGAGCATTGCACAGGCAGTTCCCGCATAATCAAGGCATATTCCCGTTTTATTTGTGACTGTGCCCTCAATATTGGGCAGATAGCCGCTTGGAGCGTCCTTTGCAAGAGCCTTGTCGTAGGTTACGTTATTTACAATCCATGAATAAACGGCGTCAATTTTTTCCGTATCCGTTTCCGCTCCCGCACAAAGCTTTGAGCCAAGCTCCACCGCCTTGCTGTCCTTATTGTAGTTAACGTACTGATTTGGGGTAAGGAACGGGAGCAATGAGTTTTCCGGCTCATAATCTATTTCCGTATCAGCCGCCTTTGCGTAGCTGTTGTCGCTTACGTTTTCGTAAATGCCGATACGGTATTTTCCGCTGCCCTCCGAAAGAGGGAAAACCTCGTATTTTCCGCCGCTGTCAAGATCGTAGGAATAGGTAACTCCGTTTGGAGTGGTTATCTGCACCTTGACCTTTTTCTTTTTGCCCTTGTAGCTGCACATTACATAGCCGTCAGCGCAGTTTGAGAAGTCGATAACTCCAAGGTCGGTTTCCTCGGTTTTCTTTCCGCTTGCCACGGGGGTTATTATGTAAGGCTCAGAGGGCTGTGCAGGAGGCTTTTCCGTTGTGGTAACCGTGGTTTCGGGGAGAGGGGTAGTTGTTGTTTCGGAAGTGGCTGTGGTTGTGGAAACGGTTGTTGTTACTGTGGTTTCGGCTGTGGTAACAGCGGTTGTAACGGTGGTTTCGGAGGTTGCTTCCCATTCCGAAAGGGCTGACGTGGCTGTGGTTTCGGAAAGGGAGGTTGTTGTTTCGGCGGTTGTTTTTGAAGTTGTTGTTACTGCAGCCGTTTCCGATGAAGCGGGGGGAGAGGTTTCGGTAATTGTCCGTGTGATTTCGGCAGAGGTGGTTTCAGCCGTATTGCCGCCGCAGGAAGTAAGAAAAATTGCGCTTAAAATAAGGGCTGTAAGCTTTTTTCCCGTTTTCGTACAGTCACCCCCATTCCGCAAGTTATATCCGAAACAATTATATCACTTTATGCATAAAATGTCAATTTGCAATAGAATTTACAAAAAGATTTGTTATTTATCACCTAAGTTTCACATTGGTATTTTACAATACAGACATAACAGAAAGGAAGTGCAGGCTGTAATGAAAGCATTTTCAAGGCTGTTGTCATTGCTTGCCGCCCCTTCGTTGTTTATGAGCGGCTGCTCGGGCAATGAGGCAGGCATTGGTATTAGCGAAACTATTCCCCTTTACGAGCTGGTGGAAGAGGGCTGCTACAGCTCCGTTTGCAGAATAAACCTTGGTGATACGGTCACAATCGAGGGTGACGGAGCGTGGGTTGACGGCAGGATTATTTCCATTACAAAGGGCGGCGAGTTTTTAATAGACGGCGTCCTTGAGGACGGAATGATTTACGTTGACTCGGAGGAAAGCGTTACCCTTACCTTTGCAGGCGCCGATATAACTAACACAAAAGGCTCTGCCTTATATGGGGCAGGGTCGGGGGATATTACCGTAGCTCTTGCGGAGGATACCCTGAATTACTTCACAGACGGCGCAGAATACGCCTTTGACGGCGAAAAGGAAAACGCCGAGCAGGACAGACCCTGCGCCGCAATTTACAGCTGCTCCGACCTTTACCTTACGGGCACAGGCTCAATTACGGTAAAGGGCAACTACAAGGACGGAATTTACAGTCTTTGCGACATTGATATAGACAAGTGCAGACTTGACGTTTCGGCGGTAAGGAACAAGATTTACGCCGAGGGAACGCTGAGGGATTTATCAAATTAGTTTACTCCATTTCATTTTCTACCTTCCTTAATAGTTATGCTCCCACGGGATTCTGTGGGGGCATAATTTTGTTGTGGGAGGGGCTGCTCGCCCCATAGGGATAGTCCCTCGTCGGGTGGCGAAAAGGGGGTCTCCTTTTCAAACCCTGTTTTGCGTTTGTTGTTTGCGAAAGTAGGTTGAAAGGGGGCTACTCGCCCCCTTGATAGCCTTGGATTTGATTATAAAGGAGCAATAACCCCTCGCCCTTTTCTTTGATTGCCCAAAGAAAAGGGAAAAGAAATGCACCTGCTCAGACGCCGCAGGAGGGGCTTAAGAGACTTGCTAAAGCAAGTCTCACAGTCTGTCCAAAAACCCCATATTCCACACGGAATATGGGGTCAA
>JBJERI010000014.1:0-4376 GCA_051882195.1 Ruminiclostridium sp.
GATTGCTGGTATCTGTAATTTTGATATGTCCTCTTAATTTCGCAAGAGGTCTATTGTCTTTCTATAGTAGCAGAAACAGTGACAGAAAAGGTCTATATAATAGATGATGGTGACACTTCAAAAATATTACTTATAGAAGAATATTAGCAAATTTATAACTATCACAACTCAAAAAAAGTTGTGATGTTTTTTTGACATCTCAATTGCCGTTGAAAATAAAATAAGTTAATCAGCAGTATGATGATATGATGTTCAGATATACAGTAAATGTTATAGTCGACCTACTTGACAAAAGGAAGAAAAAATAGTAAAATAAAGATATGAGTAAAAGTATAGATTTAAGAGAAGCGGCAGTGGCATATTATAAAGAAGGGCATACCCTGATAGAAACAGGAAAAATCTTTAAAGTAGGAAAAAGCACAGTAAGTGCTTGGGTTAAAAAGAAAAAAGAAACAGGTGATTTAAGTAATAAGCCTCTTAATAGAAGCTTCAAAAAAATAGACCCTGAAAAACTGAAAGCTTATGTTTCTAACCTTTGGTTTGTCAAGTGTCAGCTCTTCGGGTAATATTTTTAGTAATGTATATTTATTCCTTTTTGTTTTTTTAATAATTATTCATTTAATTATTTATTTTTATAAAAATATTATAAATATAATAGTTATGGAAATATATACTGATAATAAAAATAATTTATAATAATAAAAAATTACATAAAAATATATAGAATTTCAACTTTATACAATCATATACAGACCATTCAATTGTTATAGATGAATGGTCTTTTTAAAACAAAAAATCCATACAGTATATACAATAAAATTTAAAAATATGCGGAATATAGCGGTTATCCTTAGTACAATGTTAAAAAATTCAGACAATCCAATCATTAAGTAAAAAAAGCTATTGCAATTTTCTGGATTTTTTGTTACAATAAATTTGAAAATAATATTGATTACCTGGTCAGCTTACAAACATAAGGAGGATAAAAAATGGGTATTTACTTGAATCCCGGAAACGAAGATTTCAGAAGAGTAGTCAATTCAGATATATATATCGACAAAAGTCTGCTTATAACATATACGAACAGTGTTTTTAATACAGAACAGCAGTATATTTGTGTCAGCCGTCCAAGACGTTTTGGAAAATCTATGGCTTAGCATAACTCAAAACAAAATTCAACCGCCATATTATAATTTTTATTGCAAAAATTATATTTATATGATAAAATATAAATATAAATACTTTCATCGGAGGAAAAAATGTCACAGATAACAAAACGTGCATTGGCGGCATCACTGAAAAATATGCTGCTGAAAAAGCCACTGAATAAGATAACCATAAACGATATTGCCGAGGACTGCGGCATAAACCGCATGACCTTTTACTATCATTTCAAGGATATTTACGACCTTGTGGAATGGACCTGTGAGGAGGACGCTGCAAAGGCTCTGGAGGGCAAAAAGACCTACGATACATGGCAGCAGGGTTTTCTGAATATTTTTTATGCCGTGCTGGATAACAAGCCGTTTATTTTGAACGTGTACCGCTCAGTAAGCCGTGAGCAGGTAGAAATCTATCTTTATAGGGTCACATACGATCTGCTCAGCGGCGTTGTGAACGAGCGCTCCGCCAATATGTCGGTCAGCGAGGACGACAAGAAGTTCATCGCTGATTTTTACAAGTTTGCATTCGTCGGCATAATGCTTGAGTGGATAAAAAACGATATGAAAGCTGACCCGAAGCAGATAGTCGACAGAATAAGCAACCTTATTCACGGCGATATTACCCGTGCACTGGAAAACTGCCGCACCGACAGACCCGTTACATCAAATCACTCCGAATGATAAAAAAATATACAGCTTCGCCCCCGTGATAAAGCTTTTATCACGGGGGCAGTTTTATTTATTGTAAAATCAGTTTTTCCGCTTTATAATATAGCTGTAAACCAAAACAACAAAGCTTTAAGGAGGCTGTTATTATGTATTATTCAAGCGGAAATTACGAAGCATTTGCAAGGCCCGAAAAGCCAGAAGGCGTTGACAGGAAATCGGCATACATCATCGGTACGGGACTGGCTGCCCTTACTGCTGCGTGCTATCTTGTAAGGGACGGTCAGATGAAGGGCGAGCACGTTCATATCTTCGAGAAGGATCCTATTCCCGGCGGTGCCTGCGATGGATATGAATATCCCGGTCTGGGATATGTAATGCGCGGCGGACGTGAAATGGATAATCATTTTGAGGTAATGTGGGATCTGTTCCGTTCGATACCGTCCATTGAAACAGAGGGTGTAAGCGTGCTGGACGAATACTACTGGCTCAACAAGCACGACCCCAACTACTCCCTAATGCGCGCCACCGAAAAATGCGGTGAGGACGCCCACACAGACGGAAAGTTCGGTCTTTCCGACAAGGGCACCATGGAGATAATGAAACTGTTCTTCACGCCCGATGAACAGCTTTACGACAAGAAAATCACAGACTTTTTTGATGATGAAGTGCTGAATTCAAACTTTTGGCTCTACTGGCGCACAATGTTCGCCTTTGAAAACTGGCACAGCGCACTTGAAATGAAGCTGTATATCAAGCGTTATATTCATCATGTAGGCGGTCTGCCCGATTTCAAGGCGCTTAGATTTACAAGGTACAATCAGTATGAATCTATGATACTCCCTATGATAAAATATCTGGAAGGCTTCGGAGTGCAGTTCCATTATAATACCAAAGTTGTAAATGTTGAGTTTGATATTACTCCCGAGAAAAAGCAGGCAAAAAAGATAATCCTGCTTCATGACGGCAAGGAGGATTCCGTAGACCTTACC
Organism: Ruminiclostridium sp.; assembly: GCA_051882195.1. Classification (GTDB taxonomy): domain Bacteria; phylum Bacillota; class Clostridia; order Oscillospirales; family Ruminococcaceae; genus Ruminiclostridium_E. The sequence goes on from JBJERI010000014.1 coordinate 2,822, forward strand.
GAAAATGACCTTGTATTTATCACCAACGGAGGTTGCGTTGAAAATTCTTCTCTCGGCTCCCAGAATACTCCCGCTGATTTCAACACTGAAATCAAGCCGGGCGGCGGCTGGGATATGTGGCGTAAGATAGCCGCACAGGATCCCTCGTTCGGTCACCCCGACAAGTTCTGCTCCGCTCCCGAACAGAGCAACTGGATGAGCGCCACCGTAACAACGCTGGACGATAAAATAGTACCATATATCAAGAATATCTGTCAGCGCGACCCGTTCTCCGGCAAGGTAGTAACAGGCGGAATAGTTACCGTTAAGGACTCCAACTGGCTCCTCAGCTGGACATTTAACCGTCAGCCACAGTTCCGCACACAGCCCAAGGGACAGCTTGTTGGCTGGATATACGGTCTTTTCAGCGACAAGCCGGGCAACTTTGTAAAGAAGCCCATGCGCGAATGTACGGGCAAGGAGATATGCATGGAATGGCTCTATCATATTGGTGTGCCGGAAAATGAGATTGAGGTGCTTGCAGAGCACAGCGCAAATACGGTACCCTGCATGATGCCGTATATCACCGCATTCTTTATGCCCCGTGCCGCAGGCGATCGTCCTGATGTTGTACCCAAGAAAGCAGTAAACTTTGCGTTTCTTGGTCAGTTTGCCGAAACAAAGCGCGACACCATTTTCACCACTGAGTATTCTATGCGAACAGGTATGGAGGCGGTTTATACTCTGCTTGACATTGACCGTGGCGTTCCCGAGGTATGGGGCAGCGTATACGATGTCCGCGATCTGCTTAACGCTACAGTTCAGCTTCGTGACGGCAAAAAGATAACCGAAATGAACCCCACACTTCTTGAAAAGATTGCATTCAAGGCTGTTCTGAAAAAAATCAAGGGAACGGATATTGAGAAGCTGCTGAAGGAGTATAATGTTATCTGACACAAACAGATGAAATTTGCTTTACAAGAAAAATTGACCGACCGGATTTTCAAAAGTCCGGTCGGTCTTAATTTCAAGAGTATATTATTTTTGTCCGCTTAAGAGATGCAAAAACTTAGCTAAAAACAAAATAATCGTATTTTTGCATCTTACCGTAAAACATCTTATTCTACGTGGTTTGCAGACTTTTATAGAAAGCTTGCAAAAAATCTTACGAAATTTTCATTTTTCAGAAAGAGATTATAATGGCTTATATCCTTCCGACAGCGAATCCCAAGTGATTATTGAGATAGTTGGAGAACTTATCGGAATTTTATGACAATAACATCTTTCTGAAACATACTGAACAGCACCTGGAGCATGGGGTGCTGTTATTCTCTTCTGACTACCACCCCAAACACAGCCTTCCCCGGATAGAAAGCGAAAAAATCCGAACCCTTTTCAGAGTTCGGATTTGAACGATGTGGCTCCCCCAGCTGGACTTGAACCAGCGACACCCTGATTAACAGTCAGGTGCTACTACCGACTGAGCTATGGAGGAATATATAATGCCGGCACTTATCTATCTTCCCGGGCCGTCGCCAGCCAAGTATTTTCGACGTGAAAGAGCTTAACTTCTGTG
>JBJERI010000015.1:0-19926 GCA_051882195.1 Ruminiclostridium sp.
CAATCTCAAAAGGCGCTTTTCCCATAAGCCTTACGCTGGTTTTGTCGGGAGCGCTCACTCCCACGAAAAGCTTAAACCTTTTGCTGTCAATATAGCGTTTGCCATCGTTGTCAACAACAGTCAGCGCTCTTTCGTCAACCTCAATTTCAAGCTCCTTTTTTTCGCCCTTGTCAAGGGTGATCGTTTCAAAGCCACAAAGGCTGAAATTGGGAACGGCAAATTCCGACTCCATATCCTTGATGTAAACCTGTACCTTGTCGGTGCAGGCTTTTCCGTTGTTTACAAGCTCCGCTTTGATTTTTACCTTGCCGTCCTTGTATTCCGCACTTGCCTTTGTGCAGCTTATATCGCCGTAGCTAAGACCGTAGCCGAATGGGTAAAGAGGCTCGGTTTCAATGTAGCGGTAGGTTCTGCCTTTCATTGAATAATCGGTAAAGGGCGGCAGGCTTTCGGTGCTTTTGTAGAATGTGACAGGCAGCTTTCCGCTGGGAGAGCAGTCCCCGAAAAGCAGCTCTGCGGCGGTTTTTCCCCCTCTTGCGCCGGGGTACCACAGCTGGAGTATTGCGGAGCAGTTTTCCTCCGCATAGGAAAGGTCCATTGCGCTTCCCGCCGTAAGGCAAAGGATTATGGGCTTTCCTGTTTGGGTCAGTATTTCAAGGAGCTCACGCTGTACGGCAGGCAAGAGTAAATCGCTTTTATCTCCCGAAGCATAGTTGTTGCCGTCGTCACCCTCCTCGCCCTCAAGGGTTTCATCAAGTCCAAGACAGAGAACGACAGCGTCGCTGTGCTGTGTGGCGGTAACTGCCTCTGCAATACGGTCACGCTTTTGGGCAAGACCCTCGGTGCGGTCGTTTTTCAGCTCGCAGCCCTTAGCGTAAAGCACACGGACATCATCGCCGCAATAATCCTCAATGCCCTCAAGGAGAGTTATATACCGTGAAGCGGTGCCGTAGTAGTTGCCCATTAAGGCAAGGCGTGAGTCGGCGTTTGGGCCGATTACTGCTATGGTTTTAAGGCTGTTTTTGTCAAGGGGAAGAATACCGTTGTTTTTAAGCAAAACGGCGCTTTCCTTTGCGGCTTTTTCGTTGAGCAAGGCGTGCTTTTTACAGTCAACAATTTCGTAGGGTATATCATCAAATTCGGTTTTGTCAAACAGACCCAGCATAAATCTTGTGGTGAAAAGCCGCTCACAGGCGGTTGTAATGTCCTCTTCAGTAATCAGCCCGTCCTCAAGAGCAACAAGTATCTGCTGATAGGTATTGCCGCAGTTAAGGTCGCAGCCTGTCTTTAATGCAAGGGCGGCGGATTGGGGCGCAGTGGCGGTAACGTGATGATGCTCATGGAAATCACGGATTGCCCAGCAGTCGGACACAACGTGCCCCTTAAAGCCCCATTCCTTGCGGAGAATATCACGGAGCAGAGCGTAACTTCCGCAGCAGGGCTCGCCGTTGGTGCGGTTATATGCGCCCATGACCGATTCTACCTCCGCTTCCTTGACAAGCGCTTCAAAGGCAGGCAGATAGGTTTCGTACAAGTCCTTTTTGCTTACCTCGGCGTTAAATTCGTGGCGCAGGCTTTCGGGGCCCGAATGAACGGCAAAGTGCTTAGCGCAGGCGGCTGCTTTAAGGTATTCCTTGTCCCCCTGAAGTCCCTTTACAAAGGCTTTTCCTAATTCTGTGGAAAGATAGGGGTCTTCGCCGTAGGTTTCGTGACCTCTGCCCCAGCGTGGGTCGCGGAAAATATTCACGTTGGGCGACCAAAAGGTAAGCCCCTTGTAAATATCCCTGTCGCTGTGCTTTGCGTTTTCGTTGTATTTGGCTCTGCCCTCGTCTGAAATTGCCTCTGCAATTTTATAGAGCAGCTCCTTGTCAAACATTGCCGCCAGACCTATTGCCTGAGGAAAGCAGGTGGCTGTTCCTGCTCTTGCAACGCCGTGAAGGGCTTCGTTCCACCAGTTGTAGGCAGGTATTCCCAGCCGCTCAATTGGCGGTGCGTCGTATCTCAGCTGTGAGGCTTTTTCCTCTGTGGTCATCTGCGCCACAAGGTCTTTTGCACGCTTTTCAAATGGGGTTCTGTCCTTCATAATCAAGTTCCTTTCAGCTTGCTTTCAAGGTTTTTACAGAGGAAACACCATTGCTTTCCGCATTTGTTTCCCTGTAATCCCTCATAAGCTTTTTCATTTTGATAACGTATGTTATAACAAGCAGTATCGTGGCAAAAACCCACGCCGTGGGGCTTGCAACGCATACTGCGTTAAAGCCGAATATTCCCACAAAACCAAAGGAAACCAGCGCTCTTGCAGCAAGCTCGCTTACTCCCGCCATCATTGGCAGGAAGGAATAGCCAAGCCCCTGAAGGGAGTTGCGGAGCAGGAATAAAACGGACAGTACAACGTAGAATATTGAGTTTATTTTAAGGAAGTAAGCGGTGTTTTCAATAACAACAGTTTCTGCACTGTCGATAAACAGCATTGCAAGACCTTCTCCGAAAAGACACACAGCGCCCATTGCAATAAGAGCATAGCAGATTGTGAAAATAAGGCTCTGATGTATGCCTTTCTTGATTCGGGGAATAAGTCCTGCCCCAAGATTCTGTCCGCAGTAGGTAGCCATTGTAATTCCCATTGTTTCCATTGGCTGAGCCACAAGATTCTGTATTTTGTTTGCGGCGGTAACGGCTGCTACAATGCCTGTGCCAAGGCTGTTTACGGCGCTTTGCAAAATAATTGAGCCGATTGCGGTTATTGAAAACTGCAGCGCCATAGGGAAACCGATTTTGCACAGCTTTTTTATTCTGTGAATATCAACACGAAATTCGTCCTTCTCAAAGGCAAGTATATCGTACTTCCTCTTGACGTAAACAAAGCACAATACTCCCGAAATAAGCTGCGCCAGCACCGTTGCCCAGGCAGCGCCCGAAACGCCCCAGTTGAACACGCAGATAAACAGCAAATCAAAGCCGATATTTGCAAAGGAAGCGATCGCAAGGAAAATAAGGGGCGACCTGCTGTCACCCAAAGAGCGCATAAGGAATGCAAGGTAGTTGTACAGCATTATTACTGCAATGCCCGCAAAAATAACGATTATGTAATCGTATGCCATATCTATAATATCCGCAGGAGTCTGCATTATTTCAAGAATAGGTCTTGTAAACAGCATTGTTACGGCTGTCAGCACAACGGTCACAAGAGCGGCAAGGTAAACGCCGTTTGCAATAAATGAGCGCATATCCTTTATCTGCCTTGCGCCGAAGCTTTGTGCCACGGGTATTGCAAAGCCGTTGGCAATGCCCATTACAAAGCCGATAACTAAAAAATTCAGCGAGCCGGTTGAGCCCACCGCCGCCAGTGCGTCAACGCCGCAGTATTGCCCAACAATTATGGTATCAACCATATTGTAAAGCTGCTGAAAAATATTGCCTAAAAGCATCGGTACAAAAAAGCCCATAATCAAGGACATAGGTCTGCCCTTAGTCATTTCCCTTACCATATTCTAACACCTTTTCTCCATTTTTGTCTATCTGTTTTTGTTTTCGGTTTATCATTTTATCCCAAAAACACGTTGCTGTCAAGACAAAAAAAGCGCCAAATCGTAATCGTTTTCGGCTTTGTTTTTGACAAAAAAACAATAGAGAAAAGGTGTAAAATCAAAGTTTCGAAACAATTGCAAAATTGTTAATTAAACCCTTTTTTCAGTCACGAAAACAGACGTTGCGACATAAAATAAATTGAAATTCCAATGTGTAAGGAGGTACATTATGGAAATATTTTATGATAAGAAAAAGCCTAAAATGGGGGTAGGCTATGCTTTTGTTCCCGAGCAGAGAATGGAGCGTGTTTATTCTCCTGCCGACGCTTTGCAGAACGGCACGGTTTTTCCCGAGCTGAATATAACCATTGAGGAATACGAAAGGGGGCTTTACAATGGAAAATAAGGCAAGGTGCAGCGCATTGCTGCAAAAGCTTTCCGAGGCAAGCTTTTTCGCCCTTGATTTAAAGCTTTACCTTGACACTCACCCCGAGGACGAAAAGGCCATAGAAATGTTCCGTGAGGCTTGCAGACAGGAGGAAGCCTGCCGTGACGCATTTGAGCGGTGCTGCTATCCCTTAAGACCCTGTTCTGCGGGAGAAAACGGCGAATGGGATTGGTTAATGGGCGCTTGGCCGCCGGAAAGGTTGTGACGATATGTTTTACTTTGAGAAAAGAACGCAGTTTCCCGTTAAGATAAACAACAAAAACCCAAAGCTGGCGGCTTTTGTAATGAGTCAGTACGGAGGTCCGGACGGAGAGCTTGGCGCTTCTCTCCGCTACCTTTCCCAGCGCTTTGCAATGCCTGACAACAAATCAATAGGCTTACTTACCGACATAGGCACCGAGGAGCTTTCCCACCTTGAAATGGTAGGCAGCATTGTTGCTCAGCTTACAAGCGGCGAGGGAGCGAAAAGCTTTGATAAGTACGGCAGAGGCGACTATTACGTTGACCACGCAAACGCAGTTTATCCCGCAAGCGCAGGGGGAGTGCCGTGGAATGCGGCGTCCATACAAAGCAAGGCAGACCCCATTGCCGACATTATGGAGGATATGGCAGCAGAGGGTGCAATGGCGCAAACCCAATTATTCCTCGGGAAGCCATACCCTCATCTGATTAAGCCCACGGTTTGCCCACGAATAATAGGGTACAAGCTTTATTTTGCAGGGCTTTCTTTCGGGGCGGCTTGATGTGTACAGCGCAGACGGAATTTCCGTACGGCAGCCCTCTGCCTCAATTTCACAAATTCCCATAAGCTTTTCGCTGTTGTAAGGAAGAACGGTGAGCAAGCCGTTTTTCGCAAGAGAAAGGGAAAGCACGTCCGAATTATTATCCGCTCCCTCGGCGCAGTAAACAAGTGGTCCTCGCATAACTGCGGCTTTTCCCGTATTGTCGCTTACTTTGGGGTTGCAGTAAACACGCTTAGGGGACATATCGAGAGTTAATTCCACAACGCTTTTTTCGGTAAATTCTCCCCTTATGTATGCATAGCCCTCCTTGATTTCGGGATTGATTTGCTTTCCGTCAAGGGTAAAGGCGAAGCTGTCCGCCCATGAGGGTATTCTTACGGCAAGAGTAAGGCTCATTTTATCGCCCGTTGGCTCAAAGCCGTAGCTGATTTTTCCGTCGTAGGGATAATGGGTATCCACGGTGATTTTGCCGCCGAAGCTGTCCGAAAGGTCTAAAGCACCGCCTATGAACAAATTTGAGTAAATGGTATCGTCCTTGACGTTCCACGCATATTCCGCAATTGAGGGCAATAGCCTTGCCACATTGGGCGGACAGCAGGCGCAGGCAAACCACTTTGGACGTTGAGGCAAGGTGTGGGGATGAGTTGCGGCTTTGCCCGAAATTCCGGGTATAGCTTCAAGGGGATTTACATAGAAAAACCTTGTTCCGTCCAGCTCCATTCCTGCAAGTACACAGTTGTACAGCGCTCTTTCCATAACGTCGGCGTATTCGCCTTTTTGTTCAAGCTCCAGCATTTTTCTTGCAAAGAAAATCAACCCTATTGCGGCGCAGGTTTCGCCGTAGGCGGTATCGTTTGGCAGGTGGTAATCCTCGGTAAAGGCTTCTCCCTCGTAAGCAGAGCCGATTGCGCCCGTAAGATACATTCTGCATTCCACTGTGTTTTTCCACAGTCTTTTGCAGGCGTCAGCAAGGCTTTTGTCCCCTGTTTCTCTTGCGGCGTCCGCCATTCCCGTATAAAGATACATTGCACGGACTGCGTGGCCAACCGCCTTGTCCTGACTGCGGACGGGAGCATGGCTCTGATTGTATTCGGAGTTTGCAGTCCATGCGCCCCACACATTCCAGCCCCGTTTTTCCGATTCCCTTGAAAAATAATTGTCCGTGCCTCTGCGGTCAATAAAAGCGGAGGCGAGTTCAAGGTACTTTTTATCCTTTGTACAGCGGTACAATCTCATCAACGCAAGCTCGATTTCGGGGTGTCCCGGGTAGCCCTCTGCGCCCTCGGTGATAAAATGCTTATAGGTATGGTCTGCCATTCTGCACATAATGTCAAGGAGCTTTCTCTTGCCTGTACATTCATAGTAGGCAACCGCCGCCTCGATCATGTGTCCCTCGCAGTAAAGCTCGTGAGCCTCCGCTAAGTTAGTCCAGCGCTTTTGGGGCTCTTTTACGGTGAAATAGGTGTTGAGGTAGCCGTCCTTGTGCTGTGCTTTGCCTATAAGGTCGATTATTTCGTCGCAGCGCCTTTCGAGCTGCTCATCTGGAAACAAGGCAAGGGAATAAGCGGCGCCCTCAAGCCATTTTGCCACGTCGCTGTCCTGAAATACCATTCCGTAAAATTCCGAGCTGCATTTGCCTGTTTCCAGCATTTCAGCCGCCAGTCTGAAATTTTCCACAGCATGGCTTGGTTCTGCGCCCTCTATCAAATCCTTTATGGCCTTTTCCTGATAGGGTATAACCGAGTTTTTTATAAGCTTTTCGTATCTGCCAAAAAAGCTGTCCGTAATCTTAAATTTCTTTATTAAATTCATAAAGCGCCAACCTCCGTTTCTTGATTCAAGTATAAAACGGACATGGGCGCTTTTCAATGGATATTTTTCTTTTTATATGTATTATTTTCCGATTAAATTTTCGGCTCGTAGCTGCTGCGGTATTTTGCGGGAGAAGTTCCTGTTTCTCGTTTAAAAATCCTGCTGAAATAGAATGCGTCGTAAAAGCCGTTTTCAGCTGCAATATCGGAAACGGTTTTTCGGCTTTCTCTGAGTGCTTTTTTGGCGCTTTCTATCCTCAGCATAAGCTGATAGGAATGTATGGCGAAGCCTGTTTCCTCCTTGAACAGAGAGCCTGCATATTTATAGGAAAGACCGCTGTTTTCCTCTATTTCGTCGGGGGTAATGTTTCGGGCAAAATTCTGCTCGATAAATGACATGAGTATTTTTGTTCGTCTGCTTAAGCCTGTGCCCGGAGAGCCTGCGCTTTTGTTCAGCGAAATGAGAATATCCCATAGGGCAAGGCTTGCCTTAAGGTTATTTCGGCTGTTGTGATAATCGCACAGAGCGGAAATGCTTTCCCTTATGCTGTCGCTTGATAAATGTATTATTTTCGGAATTTCAACCGAGCGTTCATATTCCTCCTCTGTAATGCACAATCTGTCCTCACGCTTTTTCCCCGTTTCCATAGGCGGAAAATCGCTTTCCTCTGCATAAAAGTGCACATAGTACCAGGCAGTCCCAATGCTGAAAGGCTTTTCTCCCCAATGATGCAGACCATTTTTTAAAAGGAAAACCGTGTTGGGAGTAAGGGTATAAGGCGTTCCGTCCTCAATTATTTCCATTTCCCCTTTAATAAGGTATATAAGCACATTAAAAGGCGCAACTCTGTCGCAGTGAGCATAGGGCTTCTGCACAAAGCCGTAGTCTGCTTCAATCACTTTAGGCATTGAGCCGCAGTATATTTTCAGTTCGTTCATAGGTCAAATTCCTTGCGCTTTTTATTAACTTTAATTTTATTTTCTCCGTTTTCTAATTTTAACTTTAAAAGGAATATTTGTCAACAGTTATAACGTTATTACTTTATTTCAGTTGATAAAAGGTTTATTAAGTGATATTATACTTCAATAAAGATAAAGAACAAAAGAAATATCAGGAGAAAGAAAAATGAAAAAGCTTATTGCCCTTGACCTTGACGGCACTTTGCTTGACGACCGCAAGGAAATCACCGAAAAAACAAGAAAAAGCCTTATAAAAGCCCAGCAAAGAGGCAACACGGTAATTCTCGCTTCGGGCAGACCTACTCCCGGACTGTATTCCCAGGCGGAGGCTCTTGAGCTTGGAAAGTACCACGGACTGCTGCTGTCCTACAACGGCGGCAAGGTAACCGACTACACAACAGGGGAAATTATTTACGAAAATTCCATCGATAATTCCCTTGCAAAGGAGTTTCTGCGCCACCTTGAAAGGTTTGACGTCAACCCAATCGTTGAGGACGGAAAAAACATTTACACAGACAAGCCCGACGACTTCAAAAACGATTTTGAAAGCCAGCAGAATCATCTCGGCATTGTCAAGGTGGAAAACATCAGCGATTACATAAGCTACAATCCCGTTAAGATACTTATTGCCGCGCCCCGTGAAATTCTCGACCCCCAGATTGAGAAAATCACAGAGCCTTTTGAGGGCAGACTGTCCTTTGTGAAATCAGCGCCCTTTTATCTTGAAGCAACGCCCCTTGGGGTAAACAAGGCAGGCTCATTGCAGATTGTGTGCGACAGATTAGGTTTTAAAAGGGAGCAGCTTGTTTCTTTCGGGGACGCTGAAAACGACCTGTCTATGATTGAATTTGCGGGAATTGGTGTTGCAATGGCAAACGCCTGCGAAAAACTGAAAAAGGCGGCAAATATGGTAACTCTTTCCAACAACGATGACGGAATTGCCTACGCACTTAAAAAATTAGGCATTGCTTAATGCATAAGTTAAAATTTATAGCAATATATTTTTGCATAATCTATTGATTATTTATGGATAATGTGGTATTATGGTATCAACAACAATAATACGAAAGGAAATCGCATTATGTCAGGTGCAAAAAAGATATTGTCCACTGTTTTATGCGCTGTAATGCTGCTTGGTCTGACTGCCTGCGGCGGCAACGTGGAAACCACCTCTGCTGAAACCACAACGGCTGAATTAACAACAACTGTCGAAGCCACAACCACGGCTGAGGAAACAACTACTGCTGAAATTACAACCACGGTTGAAACCACAACAACGGCTGAAACCACAAAAACGGCTGAAGCAACAACCACAGCCGAAGTTACCACAACAACCGAGACAACAACCACAACCGAGGCTACAACAACCGAAGCCACAACAACAGCCGAAACCACAACCGCCGCCGATACCACAGGAGAAGCCGAAGCCGCTCCCGAGGAAAGCGAAGAAAAAAAGCTTATTGCTCTTACCTTTGACGACGGTCCAAACACCACAACCACCAACGAGGTGCTTGACGTTCTTGAAAAATACGGCGTGAAAGGCTCATTCTTCCTTATCGGCAACAACATTACCGAGGAATCCGCAGAGTCGGTAAAGCGCGCTTATGAAATGGGCTGCGATATTGGAAATCATTCCAAATCCCACCCCTTTATGACGGATTTATCCGACGAGGAAATACTGGAAGAAATCAAGTTTACAAACGACAAGATTTACGATATAATCGGCGAATATCCCAAGTATTTCCGTCCCCCTTACATTGCGGTTAACAACAAAATGTTCGACCTTATTGACGAAACCTTTATAAACGGCTTTGGGGTAACGGATTATGACGACAGAGTTACCGCCGAGATTCGTTATACAAGAGTAATGCGTCAGGCAAAGGACGGAGCAATTATTCTCCTCCACGACGCCGCAGGCAACAGCCAGACGGTTGAGGCTCTTGATATGATGATTCCCGACCTTATTTCACAGGGCTATGAGCTGGTAACCCTCACCGAGCTTTTTGAGCGAAAGGGAATTATCCTTGGGGACGAAAAAATACTTTATTCATACGCCGACCAGACAAGTATGTACGGTTAATTGAATTAAGGGTAAAAATATGTCAAGCCTGATAAGACTGCGGTCTTGTCAGGCTTTTTTCTGTTAATCTGTTTTGTAACATATATTGTTCATTTTTTACAGCGTATATTCCATCTGAATATCAAATGGCTCATTTTCGGCTATGGCTTTATTTATTTCCAATGCTTCAACACACCCTAAGCTGCGGTACGCCGCCTGGCTTTCCTTTGAGGGATGTGCGGAAATATAAAGCTTTTTTGCTCCAATTGCTTTAGCTTCAATACACCCAAGTCTGAAAAGCTCTTTTCCAATGCCTTTTCTTCTGAATGGCTCGGATATATGGAATAACTGCAATTCTATGTATTGTTTTTCGCTTCCGAAAAATTCCCTGGACATATAAATATATCCCACTATCTCATTTCCCGAAAATGCGCCGTAGGCAAAGCCGTCACTGTTTATTCCGCTTATAATTTGTCTGGCTATTTCTCTGCATTTTTCTGTATCCCAGTCCTCCGTAAAATTATTGGGTACAAGCACATAGCTGCCGCCTATTTTTTGCCATATCTCTGTAATCTCCTGATGTCTGATAAAGTTATCAAGTGAGTTTTCGCTGAAATTCTCCTTTGATAATTTTGAATAGGTTATTGTCATATATTCTCCTTTAGCCTTGCGGTAGGTGAAAAGCCGCTTCCCGTCCGTTGCGCCCTAAGCGGCTTTGCTTTATTTGTCAGAGCTTACGCCATTGTTATTTTATCTCCCGAAACTGTTATTTTGCCTGCTTTTGCGGCATAGTCAATTCCGTTTCCTATGGAGGTTTCAATAACTCCGCCCGTTCTTGTATAGCCGAACAGCTTTGCAGTTTCTCTTATAAGGTCGCTTTTCAGCATGCTTATCTGATTTTCAAGGACAAGGGCAATTGCCGCAGCGATTTCCTCTGCGCAGATATCGTCCATAGGCCGCTTGTCGCTGTCGTTTTCGGGAATACGGCAGATGTTGTAAGCTTCGGGAATGTGATTTTCCTGCCAGTAGAAAATTGTGCCGTTTGAGCTGTTTGAGTTTCCGCAGGCAACCGAAACCACGTCGTCAAACACCTTTTCCACCTTGCTGCCGCTTCTTGTAATGCCCCATGCGGTCAGCGTCTTTTTAAGCAGCATTCTGCGGCTGATTGGTGCTTCCGTTTCCACAATGCTCCGTATAAGCTTTATCATTGCAGGTCTTGCGGAAACATCATAGAATTGCTCCGCTGTGCCAAGCTGGGGCACGGGATATGAAACGTACTTTTTGCATTTATCCTTTGGGGAAAGTATCTTTTCACGCTCAAAACTAAGGATTTTTTCGGCTTTTGGCGGAGCAGGCTCTTCCTCCTTGGGATTGTCGTACTCTGAAATTGCCTGTTCAATGTCCCGTTTCAGCTTGTCGATTACCTTCTGCGGATTGTCCAGCCAGTCAAGAATCCATACATTGCTGATTTTCCAGCCAAGACCCTTAAGCACAGAGGGCTGTAAGATATTGCGGTCACGGGCGGTTGTGGTATCAACGTGCTTTCTGCCGTGGCACATAACGCCCAGTATGTAAGCATTTTCGTTTTCGGGATTTACAACGCCAATATCCACCTTATATTCGGAGCAGCCTATATTGGATTTTACCTTGTAGCCAAGCTTTTCAATTTCGGCGGCAACTATCTTTTCAAATTCGCCGCTTTCCGCCGTAATATCGGACTGGCGTACAGCAAGAGCGGCTTTGCCCTTTGCGGCAAATTCAAGGAAGCCCTTTAGCCCCGCAACGCCCTCCGAGCGGGTTCTGTTAAGGTCGATTTGCTCGGGTCGGATTACGGAGTAAACCTGCATTTCACGTCTTGATCTTGAAATTGCAACGTTAAGTCTGCGCCAGCCGCCGTCACGGTTGACAGGGCCGAAGTTCATTGAAACATTGCCGTTTTTGTCGGGACCGTAGCCGATTGAGAACAGAATAACGTCACGCTCGTCACCCTGAACGTTTTCAAGGTTCTTGACGAAAATCGGCTCGTACATTTCGTTTGCCCATTGTTCAAGCTGGGGATTTTTCACAAACTCGTCAGCCAGCATATCGTCAATGAGGTTCTGCTGAACAAGGCTGAATGTAACAACGCCTATGCTTTGCTTTCTCAGCTTTTCGTCGGACAGTCTGCGTACGATTTCCGCAACCACAGCCTGCCCCTCCGCTTTATTCTGCTTGCTTCCGCCCTTTTCGTAATAGCCCTCCACATTATGCCAGGTTACCTTTGAAACAAGGTCGTCAGGTGAAGGAAAGGTCATAAGCTTGTTGTCGTAATATTTCGCATTGCTGTAAGCAATAAGGCTTTCATGGCGAGAGCGGTAATGCCAAAGCAGATGCTTTTGGGGCATTGAAAGGGCAAGACAGTCGTCCAGTACGCTTTCCAGATCCTCTTTATCGTAATTGTCCTCATCAATCTGATTTGTGGAGAAAAAGCTGGTTGGAGGAAGCTGCTTGGGGTCGCCAACAACAATTACATTTTCGCCTCTTGCAATAGCTCCTACCGCCTCGCAGGTTGGAAGCTGGGACGCTTCGTCAAATACCACAAGGTCAAATTTCGGGAAGGACGGGTCGATATACTGGGCGACGGAAATTGGGCTCATAAGCATACAGGGACAGATTCTTCGAAGCAGATTGGGAATACTGTCAAAAAGCTTTCGTATAGGCATATTCCTGCCGCCGCTCTTGATTGCTTTCTGCAAAATGTTAAGCTCCGACGAGCCTGCTCCCGAAGCGGAGGTATCGGGAATCTTTGCGCTGAGTGTTGATACAAGCTCCTTGATTGTATATTCCGCAAAGGTATCGCAGGTAAGGCGGTATTTTTCAATTGTGTCCTCAAACTGCGCCCCCTGGAAGGTCTGCAAAGCAGGCGCTCCGCTTACAATGCCGCTTATGATAACTCTGCTGATTTCACGGTCGTAAGCTATAGCCATGTCCGCTTCATTGACCTTGCCGCTGGTATAAGCCCTTGATACGGCGGAAAGACCGTTTTTGTCAAGCATATCAATGCAGTTGTTTAGCACGGTGTAATCCTTAAGTGCGGAAATTCCATCAAGCCATTTTGCCGACTGTGCGGACAATGCCTCAAAGCAGTTTTCGCCGCCGCAGACCGCCGCCGTATCCACCTTATAAACCGTGCCCATATCGCTGAGCAGCCTGTCAAATTCGGTAAAGCAGTCTTTGCCGTTTTCGAATACGCCCTTGCCGTTTGGATTTGCGGAATATGCAAAGGCAGTCACTCTTGAAAGGGAGCTTGCGGCTGTGATTTGGCGCAGCTTTTCCGTTGCGTCAAGGGCTTCCTTTAAGGAAACAAAGTCGCTGTTTTCCCCTATCCACAGTCCGCCGAAAAGGGAGGTTATATTCTGATTTGCACCCGTCAGGCTGTCTTTAAGCCGTTTGCAGTCGGACAGCTTCTGATAATATGAGGTAATGTTCTGCTTGTTGATTTTTCCCGACTGCTTTGAGTAAAGGTCAAGCTCTTTAACAAGCTTTCCCGAGCCTATTGCTTTTGGCAAAAACCACTTCTGCTCGTTCTTTTTCCAGTTGAGCATTGCTGTGTCAGGGTCAAAATCAAACACGCTCTGCTCAAATTCGCCGCTTAATTCCGAGTAAAGCTGCTTGTAGGCTTTGCCGTCGGAAATAAGCTGCTCTGCGGCTGATTTTTTCGTTTCAAAATCAGGGTCGGAAAGGGCGTTTGGCAAATACAGCGCCGTATTTTCAAGGGCGGTAACAATGCCAACAACAGCGTAAAAATCATCAAGAGAAAGCCCGGCGTTAAGGCTTAATGTCTTTATCAGTTCCTCGTAATTTTCTCTGCATTTTGGCGCAAGACTGCCTATCTGCCTGCAAAGCTGTTCAAAGCCGCTGCGGATTTCCATTGAGTATTCAAGGTTGTGGTAGTCCTTGTAGGGGGAGCTTTCAAAGCCGCCTATTTCCTTGCCTGCAACGGCGGTTTTCTCAATAAGCCCTTTCCAAATAGAGTAGGTTTCGCTGTTCATCTGCGGAACAACAGAGGGGTCAAAGGTAAATTTTCCCTCTGCGGCGGCGCTCTTTTCATAAAGAGTTACAGCCTCGTAAAGGGACATTCCGCAGTCCCGCTTTTTGTGTATTTCCTCCATTGTGGAGTTAAGCTCTTTGCGGAGAGAAAGCAGCCTTTCGGCGGTGGCATTGTATTCCTCAGCAGATTTGACGTGACCTACGTTAAGGGTATTTTCAAGCTGCTGCAAAACCGCTCTTTTCTGTGCCTTGTTGGAGTGCAGTTCAAGACAGAATGGATCAAGGCCTATTTTTGCAAGGCGCTTTTGCACAACGGACAGAGCCGCCATTTTTTCCGCCACGAAAAGGACGGATTTACCCTGATACAGCGCATTTGCAATAAGGTTGGTGATAGTCTGTGATTTGCCTGTTCCCGGCGGGCCGTGGAGAACGAAGCTTTGTCCGTTTGCCGCCTCGTATATTGCGGCAAGCTGAGAGGAGTCGGTGCTTGTAGGGATAGCCATGCTGATTGGCGCAAGCTTCTCGTCAAGTTCCTTTGAGCTCATTTGCAGCTGCAAGGGCTCCCATTCCATTTTGCCCGAAATAAGGCTTGAAACCACCTTGTTCTTTTTCAAATCATCGGAACGGTTGCGTATATCGTTCCACATAATAAACTGGCTGAATGAGAATTGTCCGATAAAAGCATATTCCAGTATATCCCAGTGTTTTTTGGACATAACTCCCTGCCTTACGGTGTTGAAAACAAGGGGCAGATCAACTCCGCTTTCGTCCTGTGGGAGAGGATTCAGCCCGTTTATGGAAATTCCGAAATCCTGCCGCAGCATTTCAAGGAGGGTAATGTTCATCTGTGCTTCTTCGTCACGGATTCGGATTGAATAGGAGCGGTCCTGAATTTTTCTCACAATGTCGATTGGAATAAGCACCAGCGGCGCAAAGCGTGGCTTTTCGCTTTTGTCCGTTTCAAACCAGCGCAGGAAACCAAGGGCAAGGTAAAGAGTATTTGCGCCGTTTTCTTCAAGACTTACCTTCGACTGTCTGTGGAGCTTTTTCAGAGTTTTTTCAAGGTCGGCTTCCTTTAGGAAAGTACGCAGCCTTTTGCTTTTAAATTCCGACTCGGCAATGGTGGTTATAAGGTCCTTTTCGTTTTCAATCTCATATATTTTGCTGTCCGAAAGGGCAATGGTAAAATCCGTAGGCGCAGGCATTATCTTAAAGTCCTCGCCCCGTGAAATTTCGTCCTCCAGCTTGCTTAAATCGGCGGTTATAAGCTGCACAACCGAGCTTGTGGGGCGGAAATTCAGCAGGCTGTTTCTAAGGCTTAAATCCAGCAGCTTGCGCTCCCACATTTCCTGCTTTGTTACCTCCTTGCTTTCGCTTGAAGCGCCGTGGAGGGTCATATCAATTTCCTTGGTGGGAGCGTCGGTAATTTCCTTTTTATCCCGTTTTCCGTAATCCACAACGGAGAAGTTTCCGTTTTCGTAAACCCGTGAGGGAATGGGACGTATTCCGCTTCCTCTGCACCGCATTACGTCAATCGCCATTTCAAATTGGGACGGATTATCAAGGCTTTCTGCGGCGTGCTTTTCGGCATGGTCGAAATCGGTGGCTTTTCCTGCGGTAAAATCGGTACATTCCACAAGGCACAGCTTGTCTATTCCGTGAGCAATGCGCTTGGTTATGGCTGAAACGTCGTCCTCGAAGCATTCGGGAAAGGTTTCCTCCTCCAGCCAGAAGCCGCCGAAAGCGTGACCCTTTATGAAAATAATTATTGGATTAATGCCCATTCGCTCAAGGCAGGCGGCAAAAAGCAGCGTAAGGTCAATACAAGTTCCGCATTTCTGGTCGATTACAGCGTCGGGCAGGCGCAGGCGCTGACCTATCTGCTCATAGCTTGCTGGGGGCATTGAATAGGCAATGTTAAGCTCCTGCAAAGCGGCGTAAACAGCAGCCGCCTGCTGCTTAACAATGTTGGGATTCTTGGTCTGATAGCCGGTTATGGAGGGACTTCCGCACCATTTGTTCAGATACATTGAGGCTTTGCCAAGGACCTCCTGTATTTTCGGGTGATTGGGCGTAACGAATGCGGAAATAATTTCGGGCATAATCAGACTACCCGTCCACTGGTCGTAGGCAAGCAGCTCCGTTTCCTGTCTTTGTGAGAAAATGCACTCATCGCCGCAGAATGCCTCTATAAGTGCGCTTCCCGCCATTTTTTCAGTAAGGGACGCAAGGTATTCGGCTTTGAGAATGATTTTAACGGGAGAGATTTCGCATGGCTCCGAGGGCATAAGCCTTGGGATTGCCGTTTCAAAGGTATGGGCAAATTCAGGCTCAAAGGTGATTTTCAAGGTTACGTTTTCCAGGGGCTCCTCGGTTTTATTGGTAATAAGCAGGCTTCTGAAAACAGGCACATAGTTTTGCTGCATTGCAAAGTTAATGACGCTGTTCATTTCGCCGCCTACAAGTATTTTCTGTTCCATAATGCCTCCTTAAGAGTTTATATGCTTAATTATAGTATATAAAAGGAAAAAAATCAATGTAAGCTGTAAATAAAAAATATCCCCGAAATATGTCAAAATCAATAAAACACGTTAATTTATTAGCTTAATATGCGCTGTTTAGCTTTTTTAGTTACCTGTTTCTGTAATGTTACAGAGTAAAGTGCATATTTTGTTAAAATTTTAAACAATTCTTGTTATTAAAATTTTACAGATATTAAATTAAATATTGCATTTCCCTTAAAAAAATGCTATAATAATCACAATCCAATAAACAATCTGCGAAAGGAAAAATGTTATGAACAATATCAAGGAACTTTATCAGCTTTGGCTTGAAAAGGCAACTGCCGACAAGGACTTAATCGAAGAATTAAAGAGCATTGAAGGAAACGAGGAGGAAATTTCCGACCGTTTCTATCGTGAGCTTGAATTTGGTACAGGCGGTCTGCGAGGCGTTATCGGCGCAGGTACATACCGTATGAATTACTACACGGTATGCAAGGCTACACAGGGTCTTGCCGCATATCTTAAGGCAGTTAAGCCAGAGGGCGCAAGCGTTGCCGTTTCATATGACAGCCGTATCAAGTCCGATTATTTCGCAAAGTCCGTTGCAGAGGTTATGGCTGCAAACGGAATCAAGGTTTATATTTATGATGAGCTTATGCCAACTCCAATGCTGTCCTATGCGGTTCGTGCCCACAAGTGCGACGCAGGCGTTATGGTAACAGCAAGTCACAATCCTGCCAAGTACAACGGCTACAAGGTTTACGGCTCTGACGGCTGTCAGGTAACAATCGAGGCTGCCGACGCTATTCTTGCCGAAATTGAGAAGATTGACGTATTCACAGGTATTTCTTCAATACCCTTTGACAAGGCAATGGCTGAGGGCAAAATCGAATATATCAAGCAGTCGGTAATCGACGACTACATTGCAGAGGTAAAGAAGCAGTCCCTTCACCCCGACGTTTGTGCAACAGCAGGCTTAAAGGTTGTTTACACTCCTCTCAACGGCACAGGCAACAAGCCCGTTCGCCGCATTTTAAAGGAAATCGGAATCAACAACGTTGTAGTTGTTCCCGAGCAGGAAATGCCCGACGGTACTTTCTCAACCTGCCCATACCCCAACCCCGAAATCAGAGAGGCTTTAAAGCTTGGTCTGGAGCTTTGCAACAAGGAAAAGCCGGACCTGCTTCTCGCCACCGACCCTGACTGCGACCGTGTTGGTATTGCAGTTCCCGACGGCGACGGCTACGCTCTCTTTACAGGCAACGAGGTAGGCGCACTTCTCCTTGAATATATCTGCAAGGAAAGAACCGCTCTCGGCACAATGCCCAAAAATCCTATTGCGGTAAAGACAATTGTTACAACCGACATTACAAGAGCAATCGCAAAGAAATACAACGTTGAGCTTATCGAAGTGCTTACAGGCTTTAAGTTTATCGGCGAGCAGATCGGCTTCTTAGAGGCAAAGGGCGAGGCAGACCGCTATATCTTTGGCTTTGAGGAAAGCTATGGCTACCTTGCAGGCAGCTATGTAAGAGATAAGGACGCGGTTGTTGCTTCAATGCTTATCTGCGAAATGGCGGCTTTCTACCGTGCACAGGGCGTTTCCCTTATTGAAGCTCGCAAGAGAATGTACGCTGAATACGGCGTTTACTGCAACAAGCTTGATACCTTTGCATTCGAGGGCGCTTCGGGTATGGCTAAAATGCAGGAAATCATGACAAATATGCGCACAAATTATCCAAAGGAAATTGCAGGCGCAAAGGTTATTGCCATGGCTGACTATGAAGCAAGCAAGAAGTACGACCTTGAAACAGGCAAGGAAGAGGTTATCAATCTGCCTAAGTCAAACGTAATCACCCTTTATTTTGAGGGCGGCGCAAGCCTTGTTATCAGACCCTCGGGCACAGAGCCGAAAATCAAGCTTTACTACACAACAGTAGGCAGCACTCTTGCAGACGCAGAGGCATTGCAGGTAAAATATTCCGAAGCCTTCACAAAAATCGTAAAAGGCTGATAAAAAGTGTTGACAAAGGTTGATTTTTGTGATATAATTTCAACTTGTGATGATTATGCTTAATGGGTTGCTCCCCATTAGTGCTGATATTGAAAGAAAAGGCGGTGACAACATGAGAGAAGGTATTCATCCAAATTACCAGCAGACAACAATCAAGTGCGCTTGCGGAGCTGTTTGGGAAACAGGCTCTACAAAGCAGGACATTAAGGTTGAAATCTGTTCAAAGTGCCACCCATACTTTACAGGCAAGCAGAAGCTTGTTGACGCAGGCGGACGTGTTGATAAGTTCAACAAGAAGTTCGGTCTTAAGTAATAAGAGTATTGCACTTGCAAATCAAGGCGGTTGGTTTTCCGACCGCCTTTTTGTTATATAAAAATATTGTTATTTGTATAGAAATGTGATATACTATACTTATTACACACAAACGGAGAACCCACAATGATAAAAGCGGTAATTTTTGATATGGACGG
The DNA here is from genome assembly GCA_051882195.1 of Ruminiclostridium sp. Taxonomy (GTDB): domain Bacteria; phylum Bacillota; class Clostridia; order Oscillospirales; family Ruminococcaceae; genus Ruminiclostridium_E. The sequence continues at coordinate 18,567 of JBJERI010000015.1, forward strand.
AGTTATCCTTGATACGGAAAAGCTCCTTGTGAAATACTGGTGTCAGGCTGCCCACGAGTTCGGCTATCCTATGGAGCGTTGGCACGCACTTCATATACGAAGTCTTGCGGGAAAATTCTGCGAGCCGTTGCTAAAGGAATGGTTCGGGCAGAACTGCGATTACAAAACCGTCCGTGCAAGACGAATGGAGCTTATGAAAGCAGACATAGAGCAGAACGGCCTTGAAAAGAAAAAGGGTGTTGACGAACTCCTTGAATTTTTAGGGGAAAAGGGCATAAAGCGAGCAATCGCCACCGCAACCGATATTGAACGTGCAACCTCCTACCTTACAAAAATAGGGGTTTACGATAAATTCGACCGCATTATCTGTGCAAGTATGGTGGAAAGCGGAAAGCCAAAGCCTGATATTTACATATATGCGGCAAAGGAACTGGGACTTGACCCCGGCGAGTGCATTGCCATAGAGGATTCACCAAACGGCGTTACCAGCGCATATAATGCAGGGTGCAGGACTGTAATGGTGCCCGACCTTACACAGCCCGACCAGGAGCTTGAAAAAATGCTGTATGCAAAGTGCGACTCCTTGCTTGACGTTATTGAATTGCTGAAATAAGGCGGTATATTATGCGAATTTTTTCTATAAATGACTTAAACAGAATGATTACCGACAATGTATCGGATTTTATTGCAATGTCGGAAAAGGAATATGCAGACCAGCTTAAAAATGCGGCGGCTCATATTGCCGAAACCCACGCCGAAAAGCCTATTATACTCATTTCTGGCCCCTCGGGAAGCGGCAAAACCACCAGCGCTCTACGCATTGAAACCCTGCTTGAACAGCAGCACGGACTGAAATGCAAAACCGTTTCCCTTGACAATTACTTTATTTCGCTGACCCCCGAGCAGCTTGCGGATATGAGCAAGGTTGACCTTGAATCTCCCTCAAGGCTGAATACGGAGCTGCTTGTGGAGCATTTCGAGAAAATCCGCAAATGCGAAAAGGTGCACATTCCCTCCTTCAATTTTGCCACACAGCAAAGCATTGAGGGTGAGGAATTTCAGCGTGAGCCTGACGAAATCGTTATTTTTGAGGGAATACACGCCCTCAATCCCGAAATTACGGGGGAAATTCACGACCATGCGGTTTCGGTTTACGTCAGCGTAAGAACACGTCTTGAACAGGACGGTGAACTGCTTCACCCCTCAAAAATTCGTCTTATGCGCCGTCTTATGCGTGATAAGCTTTTCAGAGGCAGAGCCGTAACGGACACAATGGACTTTTTCGCAAGGGTAGAGCGTGGAGAGCAGCTGTATATAATGCCCTACAAGCACAGAGCGGAAATTGATATTGACACCTTTA
>JBJERI010000016.1:0-19883 GCA_051882195.1 Ruminiclostridium sp.
AGGAGTGAAGTTCTTTTCAAAGCTGTCTGCTATCTGAATAATGGTCTGTTCGTCAAATTTCTTGCCGATAACAGACATACCGATTGGCATTCCGTCTGCGTTGTAGCCGCAGGTGGTGGAAATTGCGGGGAGCTGTGCGATATTTACCGTTACGGTGCAAATATCGGCGGTGTACATTTTAACAGGGTCGTTGTCCTGAACGCCTATTTTGTAGGCAACGCTTGGGGCTGTTGGGGTAAGGATAACGTCCGCCTTTTCGAATATCTGACTGTATTCCTTGATAAACTCCTGCTTTAAAGCACAAGCCTTGCGGTAATATGCGTCATAGTAGCCGCTGGAAAGAGCGTAGTTGCCGAGGAGGATACGGCGCTTTACTTCCGCTCCGAAGCCTCTGTTGCGGGAATCCCTTATCATTTCGTCGTATGTCTTGCCCTCGCCTCGCAGACCGTACTTGATGCCGTCATAGCGTGAAAGGTTGGAGGCGGCTTCCGCAGAGGAAATAAGATAATAAGCGGCAACGGCGTATTTGAGAGTGCTTATGGAGCAGTCAACAAGCTCTGCGCCCTGCTTTTCAAGCTCCTTTGCGGCATTCAGCACGGCTGTCTTTACGTCCTCGTCAATTGCGTCCCCGTAAAATTCCTTTGGGAGAGCGATTTTCATTCCCTTTATGGACTGTCCGATTTTTGCGGTAAAATCGGGAACAGCAAGTCTTGATGATGTAGCGTCACGCATATCCGCTCCTGCAATTTCGTTTAGGATAATTCCGCAGTCGTGAGCGTCCCTTGCGATAGGTCCGATCTGGTCGAGAGAGCTTGCGAAAGCCACCAGTCCGTATCTTGAAACACGGCCGTAGGTTGGCTTAAGTCCCGTTACGCCGCAGAAGGAGGCAGGCTGACGGATTGAGCCGCCCGTATCCGAGCCAAGAGCCGCCGCACACAGTCCTGCGGAAACAGCCGCCGCAGAGCCGCCCGAAGAGCCCCCCGGAACACGTTCAAGGTCGAAGGGGTTTTTGGTCTTTGCAAAGGCACTGGTCTGAGTTGAGCCGCCCATTGCGAACTCGTCCATACTTACCTTGCCAAGCATAACGAAATCCTCTGCTTTAAGCTTTTCGATTACCGTTGCGTCGTAGGGCGGAACGAAGCTTTCCAGCATTTTTGAAGCGCAGGTGGTTTTTACGCCCTCTGTGCAGATGTTGTCCTTGATTGCAAGGGGTATTCCCGTAAGGGGAGAGGCATTGCCGCCGTCAATTTTCTCCTGAGCCTTTTCAGCCTGCTTAAGAGCGTTTTCGGCTGTTACCGTAATGTAGCTTTCAAGGCTCTTGTCAACCGATTCAATTCGGGGAAGATATTCCTTTGTAAGCTCGGCGGCGCTTATTTCGTGCTTATCCAGCATTGTGCGCAGCTCACGCACCTTTAATGTTTTTAAATCCATATTTATCTCCGTAATAACAGTAGTTTTTTCTGAACGCTTTATTCCATCATTTTCGGTACAACGTAGCAATTATCACGGGATTCCGTATTTTGCTGCAGCTTTTCCGTATCGAAGGACGGCGTTGGCACGTCTTCTCTTACATCGGCGTAATTTATCTGATTATTGTCCTTTGTATCGTCGTAGGTAACGTCAAAATCCTTGATCGTGTCCATAAGATTTATAATGTCACCCATTTCTTCTATAACGTTGTTTTTTTCTTCCTCTGTGAAATTCAGCTTTGAAAGCTCGCACAGATGAGTAAGAGTAAGGCTGTCCATCCTTTACCGTCCTTTCTTTTAGGTTTTACCTTTATTTATATATTAAGCTTTTCATAGGGTATTATTGCCCAATATGAATAATATCTAAAATATTATACTATAAAAAGAAAGACTTTGCAAGAGCTTTCGCAATTATTTTTGAAAAATATTGCAAAAATGCCAAAAAATAATTGCAAGAAAATATTTCTGAACTTGCAAAAATCTATTGACAAATAAAAATGATAGTGCTATAATATGCTTGTATTCAAGGAAGAAACACGAATATGCTTTTCTGATAGGAATAATTTTTGCATTAAGTTAAAAATTATACACCAAATGCAAGAAAAGCATTTTAAACTTTCAGGAGGCTTTTATGCTACAAAAAGAGGGTCAGGTCAGAATCCCCGCAGGCTGTGCCATCTCAGGCTTTATCAGCAGGGACGGAAACAGAGTTTCCGGCGACAAAATCGTAAAGTCAATTTCCTATATGCACGACCGTTCAAACGGTTTGGGCGGCGGTTTTGCAGGCTACGGCATTTATCCCGAATATGCCGACCAGTACGCTTTCCACATTTTCTATGACAACAACGAAAGCAGAGTTGAAACCGAGGCTTTCCTTGACAGACACTTTGACGTTGTTAACCTGTCAAGAATCCCTACGAAAAAGCATAAGAATATCACAAACGAACCCCTTATATGGAGATATTTCCTTACTCCTCTGCCCACAAAGCTTGCGGAAAGCCAGCTTGATGAAAGAGAATTCGTTGTAAAATGCGTAATCAAGATTAACGACGCAATCAAGGGCGCATACGTTTTCTCCTCGGGTAAGAATATGGGCGTATTCAAGGCGGTAGGCTTCCCTGAGGACGTTGGCGAGTTTTACAGGCTTGAGGAATATTCTGGCTACGCCTGGACAGCTCACGGACGCTATCCTACAAATACTCCCGGCTGGTGGGGCGGCGCTCACCCCTTTGCACTGCTTGATTACACAATCGTACATAACGGCGAAATTTCCTCCTACGATGCAAACCGCCGCTTTATTGAAATGTACGGCTACAAGTGCAACCTGCTTACGGATACAGAGGTAATTACCTACATTATAGATTTCCTTAACAGAAGACGTGGTCTTTCGCTGGAGGACGTTGCAAAGATAATTGCTGCGCCTTTCTGGAGCGAGATTGAATCGGGCAAATACAGCGAGAAGGAAAAGGAAAAGCTGCTTTATTTCAGAAACGTTTTCTCCTCTCTGCTTATCACAGGTCCGTTCTCCATTATTTTAGGCTTTGACGGCGGAATTATGGCGCTTAACGACAGACTTAAGCTGCGTTCAATGGTTGCAGCGGAAAAGGGCGATATGCTTTATGTTGCCAGCGAGGAATGTGCAATCAGAGCGATTTGTCCCGATGTTGACAGAATATGGTCGCCAAGAGGCGGCGAGCCCATTATCGCAACACTGAACAACAAGAAGTAAGGAGATACTGAAATGCCGGTTAATTATATGAATCCTCTTTTCGAGGTTATAAGAGATCCGAACCGCTGCGTTAAGTGCAGAGTCTGCGAAAGACAATGCGCCAACGAGGTTCATTTTTACGATCCCGATTTAGATAAAATGTGCGTTAACGAAATGAACTGCGTGGACTGTCAGAGATGCGTTACTCTCTGCCCCACAAGAGCGCTGAAAATAAGACCAAGCGAAAACCAGTTCAGACCCAACGCAAACTGGTCTATGGAAACAATGACCGAGGTTTACAAGCAGGCTGAATCAGGGGGCGTGCTGCTGTCCTCAATGGGCAACCCCAAGCCCTTTCCCGTTTACTGGGACAAGATCCTGCTTAACGCTTCACAGGTAACAAACCCGCCTATCGACCCCCTCCGTGAGCCAATGGAAACAAAGGTTTTCCTTGGCAAAAAGCACTCCCACATTACCTTTGACGAAAACGGCGAGGTAAATACAAAATCAACTCCCACATTAAAGCTGGAAACGCCTATTATGTTCTCCGCAATGTCCTACGGCTCAATCAGCAAAAACGCTCACGAATCCCTTGCAAGAGCCGCAACGGAGCTTGGCACATATTACAACACAGGCGAGGGCGGTCTGCACAAGGACTTTTATCAGTACGGACCAAACACGATCGTTCAGGTTGCTTCGGGACGTTTCGGCGTGTTCAAGGATTACCTTGAAACAGGCGCAGCTATTGAAATCAAAATGGGACAGGGCGCAAAGCCCGGTATCGGCGGTCATCTTCCCGGCGCAAAAATCCTTGAGGACGTTTCAAGGACAAGAATGATTCCAATGGGCACAGACGCAATTTCCCCCGCTCCTCACCACGATATTTACTCAATCGAGGACTTAAGACAGCTCGTATTCTCTCTTAAAGAGGCTACCGAGTACAAAAAGCCCGTTATCGTAAAAATTGCGGCGGTACATAACGTTGCGGCTATCGCTTCGGGCATTGCACGCTCCGGCGCTGATATTATCGCAATCGACGGCTTCAGAGGCGGTACGGGCGCAGCTCCCACGAGAATCCGTGACAACGTTGGTATTCCAATTGAGCTTGCCCTTGCAAGCGTTGACCAGCGCCTGCGTGACGAGGGAATCAGAAACGAGGTAAGCGTTGTTGTAGCGGGCTCGGTTCGTTCCTCCGCAGACGTTGTAAAGGCGGTTGCTCTTGGCGCAGACGCAGTTTATATCGGCACAGCGGCGCTTCTTGCAATGGGCTGTCACCTTTGCAGAAGCTGTCAGACAGGCAAGTGCAACTGGGGTATTGCTACTCAGAGAGCAGACCTTGTTAAGCGCCTTAACCCCGAAATCGCATACAAGAGGCTTGTTAATCTTGTTACGGCCTGGGATCACGAAATCAAGGAAATGATGGGCGGTATGGGCATTAACTCTATCGAGGCATTGAGAGGCAACAGACTTATGCTCCGTGGAGTTGGCTTAAGCGAAAAAGAGCTTGAAATTTTAGGAATTGCCCATGCAGGCGAATAAAGGAGCTGCTTTATGAAAAAAGTTTATGTTAATGAGGATTGGTGCCTTGGCTGCCATCTCTGCGAATTTTACTGCGCTGCTGCTCACAGCGGCGAGCCTAATATGATAAAGGCTTTTTCAAACGGAAAAAAGCCGATTCCACGCATTACCGTCGAGGAGGGAAGCGGCGTTAATTTTGCCGTTCAGTGCCGTCACTGCGACGTTCCACTTTGCGTAAAGGGCTGTATTACAGGCGCACTTTCCGTTAAGGACGGAGTTATTGTCTGCGATGAAAGCCGCTGCGTTGGCTGCTACACCTGCGTTCTTTCCTGCCCCTACGGCTGTATCGTTGTAAACGAAAACAGCAAGGTAATCAAAAAATGCGACCTCTGCATTTCAACCTCGGACGGCGAGCCCGCCTGCGTAAAGGGCTGCCCGAACAAAGCTATAGTACTGGAGGAAAGATAATGAAGAAATATGTTATCATCGGCAATTCCGCCGCCGCAATCGGTACTGTTCAGGGTATCAGAGAGGCTGACAAGGACGGAAGCATTACAATAATTTCTGACGAAAAGCACCATACATATTCAAGACCTCTTATCAGCTACTGGCTGGAGGGCAAGGTTGAGGACAAGAATATGTATTACAGAGAAAAAGACTTTTATAAGAAGAATAATGTAGAAACAAAGCTTGGAAAAAGGGTAACAAAAATAAATAATTCCTCCGTAGTACTTGACGATGGAGAAGAATTACAGTATGATAAGCTTATGGTGGCAACAGGCAGCAAGCCTTTTGTACCTCCAATGGAGGGTCTTGACAAGGTAAAGAACAAGTTTACCTTTATGACATGGGATTCCGTAAAGGAAATCAAGAAAAAGGTAAAGAAAGACACCAAGGTGCTGATTATCGGCGCAGGTCTTATCGGTCTTAAGGCGGCTGAAGCCCTTTATCATTTAGAAGCAGACATTACTGTGGTTGACCTTGCGGACAGAATACTTCCCTCAATCCTTGACGTTAAGGCAGGACAGATAATGCAGAAATGGATTGAGGATAAGGGCACAAAATTTATTCTCGGCACAAGCGCAGAAAGGTTCGAGGAAAAGTCGGTATTGCTCAAAAACGGGGAAACCGTTGATTTCGACCTGCTTATCCTTGCGGTGGGCGTAAGGCCAAACACCGAGCTTGTTGCGGAGGCAGGCGGCAAGGTAAACAGAGGCATTGTTACCGACCTTACCCAGCTTACCTCTCTCCCCAACGTTTATGCGGCAGGGGACTGCACCGAAAGCTATGATATTTCCTCCGATACCGAAAAAATACTTGCATTGCTCCCCAACGCCTTTATGCAGGGCGAGGTCGCAGGCAAGAATATGGCAGGCAAGGAAACCTATTACCTCAACGCAATTCCAATGAACGCAATCGGCTTTTACGGACTGCATATCATTTCCGCAGGCTCTTACGACGGCGAGGAATTTGTTCAGACCGACGGCACAAACTACAAAAAGCTGGTGTTCAAGGACGGTACTCTTAAGGGCTATATCCTTATGGGGGACGTTGCAAGAGCGGGAATTTACACCTCCCTTATCAAGGAGCAGATTCCTCTTGATACAGTGGATATGGAAGTGCTTAAGAACAAGCCTCAGATGCTTATGTTCGGCAAGGCAAGACGTGAAGAAAAGCTTGCCGGAATATACAGATGATTGGAGGGTGCGAAATGGTTATCAATGCTGAAAATATGGAATATGCCGATGTAAACGAGCTTATCAGGTCATGCGAGTCGAAATCGGTAACAGTTAAGAATACTTTGGGTCACAGATACATAGGCTGTGGTACAAGCGGAAAAACAATCACCGTTGAGGGTATCCCCGGAAACGCTCTTGGCGCTTATCTTAACGGCAGCAAAATCATTGTCAAGGGCAACGCTCAGGACGCTATCGGCGACACCATGAACGACGGAGAAATTATAGTTCACGGCAACTGCGGCGATACAACGGGCTATGCAATGCGCTCGGGCAAAATCTTCATTGAGGGCAACGCAGGCTACCGTGTAGGAATTCATATGAAGGAATACAAGGATTTGTTCCCCACAATCGTTATCGGCGGCAAGGTAGGGGATTTCCTCGGCGAATATCAGGCAGGCGGTATTCTTATCGTCCTCGGCATAGGCGCAGAGGGCTGTCCCGTTGGCTCATTCTGCGCAACGGGTATGCACGGCGGCAAAATGTTCATAAGAAGCGAAACAGCGCCCTGCGGACTTCCCAAGCAGGTTATCTGCGAGGAGGCAACCGACGCTGATAAAGCAGGCATAAAGAAATACGTTGACGAATACGTTAAGAATTTCGGCGGCGATTCCGCAGAGCTTTTAAGCAGCAAATTCTGGAAGCTTGTACCTAACACGGCAAGCCCCTACAAACAGCTTTATACACAGAACTAATACAGACAGGGAGGCAGTTACATGAAGGGAATACTGATTATTGCAAAAAATCAGCAGGTATGTGACAGCCTCTCCGAGCTTCTTGTTGAATTTCAGTGCAAAATTGTTACGCTTACTGAGGGCGTTATGGCAAGAGCCATTGACGCAAAAATGTTTGATGTTATCATTGTGTCAACGCCCTTAAGCGACGAATTCGGACTTGACCTTGTTGCGGATTTGAAGGATAAAACGGACGCTTCTATTATCGTTCTTGCAAAGGGCGAAATTGCGGACGAGGTGCAGAAAAAGCTGAAATTCACAGGGGCTTTTGTAATAGGCAGACCCTTTAATAAATCGGCTCTTTCGCAGGCCATACGCTTTGCTTCCGTTGCAAAGGAGAATATGAGCAAGCTTAACGCTGAAAAAGAGGAGCTTTCCCAGCAGCTTAAGGATTTGAAAATAGTAAACCGTGCAAAAGCCTGTCTTATCCAGTATTTAAGGCTTACGGAGGAGCAGGCTCACCGCTACATACAAAAGCAGGCAATGGATTTGCGAAAGACTCAGCGTGAGATTGCGGAGGATATACTGAAAACCTACGTTAATCAGCCCGGCTCAAATGAATAAAAAAGACCGACAGCTTAAGGTTGTCGGTTTTCATATTTTCATGTGTTTATTCACAAATGTTTTTACGGTGAAATCCTTTACTTTCCAATATGTAACGAAATTTTCATAAGACTTGTAAATTGCCGTTACATGTGCTAAAATAAGTACAAGAATGTGAACTGAAAGGAATTTTGCAAATGAATATTGCTGTGGCACAATCGGGCGGCCCTACCTGCGCTATTAACGCTTCACTTGTGGGAGTTGTAAGGCAGTGCTTCAAAACAACGGAAATTGACGCAATTTTCGGCTCAATCAACGGCATTGAGGGAATTATCAACGACGACCTTGTTGACCTTAAAACCGTCATAAAAACCAACGAGGATATGGAGCTTTTATGCCTTACGCCCTCAACGGTACTTGGCTCATGCAGATACAAGCTGCCCCCTGTGGAAAAGGACGAAAGCGTTTACGAAACCATACTCCATTGCTTTGAAAAGCACAGAATAGGCATTTTTATCTATATCGGCGGCAACGATTCAATGGATACCGTAATGAAGCTGTCGGATTATCTTAAATCGAAAGGCTCGGATATTCGTGTAATGGGCGTTCCAAAAACCATTGACAACGACCTGCCCTGTACCGACCACACACCCGGCTTCGGCTCGGCGGCAAAGTACGTTGCAACCAGTATTCAGGAGATAATCCGTGACAGCTCGGTTTACAGCGTTGAGTCGGTGACAATCGTTGAAATTATGGGCAGACACGCAGGCTGGCTTGCAGGTTCCGCCTGCGTTCTCCGTGCAAACGGAGAAATTGCGCCCCACCTTATTTATCTCCCCGAGGCTGAATTCAGCAAAAAGCGTTTCCTTGAGGACGTGCGCCGTGAAATGGCAAAGCACAAGGCGGTAATTATTGCGGTTTCGGAGGGCGTGGAGCTTTCACCCGAGGACGCAGACGGCTCTTATCAGTCGGGGGTAACGGACAATTTCGGGCACAAGTACCTGTCGGGTATCGGAAAATGCCTTGAAAATATTGTGCGGAGCGAAATCGGCTGCAAGGTGCGTTCAATCGAGCTTAACGTAATGCAGAGATGTTCTTCCCACATCTGCTCAAAGACGGACATTGACGAGGCGGCGGCAATAGGCGAAGCAGGTCTTTCGGCGGCATTGTCGGGTGAAACGGGCAAGGTGATGATTTTCCGCCGCATAAGTGATATGCCCTACACGGTGACAATTGAAAGCGTGGCTGCGGAGAAAATCGCAAACAAGGAAAAGAAGGTGCCTGTTGAGTGGCTCAACCCAAGACAGAACAACGTCCGTGACGACGCAATAAAGTATTTCCTGCCTCTTATTCAGGGGGAGGTAAATATCAAGATGAAAAACGGAATACCCGTTCATTTCAAAGTTAATTAAAATAACCGTGAAGAAATACCTCACGGTTCAACTTGTCGAAAAAGTATTTTTCGACAAGAAATGAATATTGAATATTGAATAACGAAGAATGAATAATTGTGGTATCGGCTTCGCCGATTATTCCGAAAAATGTGATTATAGCTCACCTTTTAATCCCTGCCCGAAGGGCACACCTCAATTATTCACTATTCACTATTCAATATTCACTAAGATAAACCGTGAGGTTGCTTCCTCACGGTTTTACTTTTTCTATAATACAAACACAAGTAGCCCCTATGCCCTCGCCTTTAAGTCCAAGCCCCTCTTCGGTGGTGGCTTTAACACTAATCTGCGATACACCACATTCCAGCACCGCAGCCAAATTCTCACGCATTTTCGGAATATGCCTTGCAAGCCTTGGCTTTTCCGCATTTACCGTTACATCCATATTTGAAACAGCGTAGCCCTTGCTTTTCACAAGGTCATAGACCCTTTTCAGCAAAAGCATACTGTCAATGTCCTTGTAGGCGCTGTCATTGTCGGGAAAAAGCTTTCCAATGTCCCCAAGAGCAAGTGCGCCAAGCATTGAGTCCATTACTGCATGAACAAGCACGTCTGCGTCCGAATGACCAAGCAGTCCCAGCTCATAATCAATCTCAACGCCCCCCAGCACAAGCCGTCTGCCCGAAACAAGCCTGTGCACGTCATAGCCGTGACCTATGCGGAAATCAAGCATTTTTCTGCTCCCGTCTGACTTTGAGCAAAGCCCTTGCTACTGCAATATCGGCAGGTGTGGTGATTTTCAGATTGTTGCTGCCGCCCATTACAATATGCACCCTTGCGCCGCATTTTTCCGCAAGCATTGAGTCGTCCGTAGCCTCGCCCTCCTGCTCCAGCATTTTTGCGTAAAGCTCTCCCGAAAAAGCCTGAGGAGTCTGTGCAAGCCACAGGGTTTCCCGTGGGAGAGTTTCGGCAACAACGCCGTCATTTGCGGATTTTACCGTATCCGTTGCGGGAATTGCAAGTATTGCAGCGCTATGCTCCTTTGCGGCGGCAATTACGCTGTCAATCTGCGAGGGCGTAACAAGGGGTCTTGCTCCGTCGTGAATTGCCACAATTTCGGGCTTGTCAAGGACAGCAGCGCCCTTTTTTGCGCTTTCAGCCCGTGTTTCTCCGCCCGAAACCACAGCTTTCAGCTTGGTTATTCTGTATGCCTTGCAAAGTGCTGTTATTTCTTCAACAGCCGTTTCTCTTGTTACAATGACGATTTCGTCCGTTAATTCCGACTGCTCAAAGGCAAGTGCGGAGCGGATAATAACAGGCACTCCCTCAAGGAGCATAAGCTGCTTGTCCGTACCGTTCATACGCTGTGACGAGCCGCCGCCTAAAATAATAGCAGAAGTCATATTATATCCTCATAGTTTCCTAAGAATTTGTAGTATTTCATTTCCGCCTGTAAATTATGCAGCAGCTTTACCACAGATGGGTTGTTGATTGTGCCGATAAAATCAAGGTAGAAAATAACGTCAAAGGTGTCCTCTTTTTCTTCGTTGCTTGGTACTGGCTTGCTTTCGATTTTGCAGAGATTAAGTCCGCTGAAAGCAAACCGTGTAAGCAGGCGGTACAGTGCGCCGCTTGTATGAGGCAATGACAGGGAAAGGGAAACAATGTTTGCTTTGTCGTTTACCTGCAAATTCTTGCTTATGCAGATAAAGCGGGTGTAATTTTCCTTGATATTGGTAATATCGTCCTCAAGTATTTCAAGGCCGTAAAGCTGGGCGCAGTCCCTTGAACAGATTGCCGCAAAGGGCTGTTCCGATTCGCTTACCATTTTTGCGGCAAGGGCGGTATTTTTGTAGGGTATCTGCATTATATGGGGATTTTTTGCAAGAAAGTCGGTGCATTGCTTAAGGGCGTGCTCGTGGGAGAAAACGGAGGTTATGTCGCCTCGCTTAGTGCCCTTTCTTACGGCAAAAACGTTGTTTATTTTCACCGTAACACGCTTATACACATAAAAGCTGTGCCGTCCCATAAGGTCATAGGTTAAGGCAACTCCACCTGCCGTTGAGTTTTCAATAGGAAGTACGCCGTAATCCACTCTGCCGTTTTCAACAGCGTCAAAAACCTCGTCAAAGCTTTGGAAAAAGCTTATTTCATCGCCGCTTTTGCCGAAAAGTCTGCGGCAGGCTGCTTCGGAATAGCTTCCCATTGTACCCTGACAGGCAACCCGTGGATTTTTGGGCGGCTCTACCGTTACAAAGGGCAGCACGGGAGTAATCTGCTCCTGCTGATAGCACTTTGAAATGTCCATAAGGTTTGCGAAAAGCAGCTTTGTGCCCTCCGCCATATTTTCGGGGGACATTTCGGCAACACGCTTCAGAATTTCCTTTTCTCTTGCTCCCTGAAAAACAGGGAGAGAATGTTCAACCTTATATTTTGCAACCCCCTCCGTAAGCTTCATACGCTCTACGAAAAGCTCAAGGATTTTATCGTCTATCCCGTCAATCTGCTGTCTTATTTCAGTTAAGTCCATCAGTCTTCCTCCGGCTCATCTTCTGTTGGCTTTACCGCATAGTAAACGGTTACGGTCTGCCCCTCGGCAACGTTTATTTCCTCGCCGATTTCGGCGCTGCATTCAACTACAATGCCCTTTTTGAATTCGGTGGTTTCATACTTTTCGGTCTTGTACCTGATATTCAGAGAAGAAAGGGTTTCCTTGTAGGCCTCAACGTCAATTCCGATATAGTCGGGCAATGGAACAAATTCAGCGCCCTTGCTGATTTTAATGCTGATAATTGTGCCGTTTGTAACGGTTGTGCCGCTTGGAATATCCTGCTCGAAAATAACTCCGTTGCCGTATTCGTTGTTGAACTCGTATGTCGGAACAAAGTTAAGGTAGGAATACTTGGGGCTGTCCTTTATTGTATCAAAAAGTCTGTTTGTAAAGTCGGGGAGAACATAGCCAACCTCCGTGCCTGTTGTTGTTACCTCGACTGGAGTTGTGGTAACTGGAGCTGTGGTGGTGACCTCGGGGGCGGTTGTAGCTGTGGTGGTAACGGTTGTGGTTTCAGCAGGCTTGTTTCCGCTCTGCATAGTGGGCACTACTATTGCCACGATAAAGCCCATTACTATAAGCAGACCAAGTACGATTCCCACAATTGCGGGAGCGTTGGAGCTTTTCTTTTTCTTCTTGTGCTTTACCGGGGGCTTTTTCCTCGGAGCGGTGCTTATTTCGGGGCTGTATGCGCCCTCGGCTGCTTTCTGAGCAGGCTTTGCAATGGAAATTTCCGCCGAATTTTGAACAACGTGCTTTGGCTGCTCGAAAAGTCTGTCCACAAACTCGGTAATTGTCTGTATGCGCTGTGATTGGTGCAGACCAAGCCCCTTCATTATAACGTGGGAAACGTTGTCGGGAATATTCCTGTTAATGAGCATTGGCTCAATAAGCTTATCCTCTTCAAGACGGGACTGTGCGTCGGGGGGTACCTGTCCCGTAAGAACTCGGTAAAGTACGGCGGCAATGCCGTAAACGTCCGTCCAGCTGCCGTTGCGCTCTGCGCTTGAATAAAGCTCGGGGGGCGCATAGCCTGCGAAAACCTCGCAGTTTATTTCGGAATCCGCCGTTCTGCTTGCGGAAATGCCGAAGCCGGTCAGCTTAAGCTCCTGCTTGTCGGTAACGTAAATGGTGGTGGGACTTAAGGCTCTGTGGATAATTCCAAAGCCGTGAATAAGGCTGAGTGTTGTGAGCAATGGCGGGAAAAGCTCCCTTACCTGCTCCCATGACATTGTTCCGCCGCAGCCCGAAAGATAGGTTTTGAGAGGCATTCCGTTTATGTACTCCATTACGGCATAAGCGGTGTTGTTGGCTGAAAAAATGCCCGAAACGGTCTGAATACTGGCAGCCGCCGAGGATTTCATAAGGGACTTGTTAAGGTCGATAAACTCCGAAAGATAGGTCTTGTAAAGAGGAAGACTTTCGGGATTTACGGTAATAGGCTCGGTATCCTTTGCTCTTGTGCAGAGGGTATCGGGCATATACTCCTTGATAACCACCTTTTGTTCCTCTTTGGCGTCATAGCCCATATAGCAAGCCGATTCGCCGTTATAGGAAAGGAGCTTGCCTATAATATATCTGTCCCCAAGGAATGTTTTGGGCGCAAGGTAAGAACCGAGGTAAGGCGCATTGTCGGAATAGCCGCAGTTTTTACAGGGCCCCTCGTAATTCTTTTCGCACATACATCCCATACAGAGAGTTGTTTCTGTTTTCATAAAAGTCCGTCCTTTGCTTGATAAATCAAGGGTGTTTCTTTTTGTTCTCTGATTACACAGTTATACGTTGTATATTTTACAGTTTTTAAGGGAGATTGTCAATGTTTTAGGCGTTTTTGTATCCGAATTGTAAACAAATTGCTGTGTTATTAACAGGAAACGGCAGTCCCCAGGCTGCCGTTAATTTGTACTAATAACCAATTAAAAACTGTACAAAAAAACAAGCATAATCTTGCGTATATGGATTATGCGAAGATTTTTTGTCTACAGTTTTATTGGTTATTAGTATTATTCCCCTGTGGTTTCAGCCGCAGCTGTCTGCGCAGGCTTTTCGTTAAGACTTCTGTCAAGCATAAAGCTTTCAATCACCGTGTAATTGTCAAGCCCCATTGAAATTATCCTGTCGTCCCATATTGTGTAAAGCACGTTGTCAATAATCATTCCGTCACGCCGTGAGCTGTTCACATCGTACAGCACAACCTCTCCCACTTCCGCAAAGCCGTCGGTATCGGAGCAGGCGTAAATGAGGAATTTCTCTATTTCGGAAATGCCGTCGAAATATTTCACGGGCACAACAATAATTCTGCCGTCATAGTCGGTAATAAGGCAGGAAAGGTCGGTTTCTGCGTCGGAGGAAAGGTATCTGCTCCATTCGCCCACGAAAATTATTTCGCTGTACTTTTCGGTCAGCGCTCCGCTTGTGCCGAACATTGTAAGCTTTAAGCCCGTTCTGTTTCCGCTTTCATCGGGTACTGCCGCAACGGAAACAGCGTCGTTTCCGAAAGCGGTCAGCTTTTCCGAATAGATTCGTGCAGTTATATTTTCAAGGGGAGCGGGATTTTCAAGATCCCCCGTATCAAAGCCGTAAATCTGCTCCCCCGTTTCGTCTGCGGCAATTACATAAACCGCTCTGTCGTCAAAAGCAGCCCCCTTGCAGACCTTGCCCTGTGCGATTTCCTTTATTACAGAAACAGGTTCAAGACTCTGATTGAAGATGCTCACCATAGAGCCTGTTTCATTGGCAGTCACAAGGCGGATAATTCCGTTTCTGCTGTCGAGAGGAGTATTGGCGGTGAGCCTGCCCTCGGCGGCGGCTTCGGCGTTCAGCGTTACCTTGCCCTTTTCCTTTGCAAAGCGGAGTATGGCTGTTTTATCGCCGTTTATAAGCAGGTAAAGGTCGCTGCCGTCCTCGGCGGTAACAATGTCGCTGCCGCCTAAAACAGCGGTGCAGGCGGGGTTAAATTCTCCGTCAATGCCGCCTATAAGGGCGTATGCCTTGTATGCCCCATTCTGCGGAATAACAATTTCGCTCGCTGATATATTCTGCTTTTCGCTGTTTGAAAAGAAAACTGGCATAAAGGTTTCAGCAGCTTCGGGAATTGGATTTTCAACAGCGTATGAGGTAATGAGATATACATTGCCATTATCTGAAATAATGCGGTTAAGCTCGCCATTCTGCGAATAGGTATATTCCTTTGCAAGGGTTTTTCCGTTGTAGAAATCAAGGGTAATGCGATTGCTTGTAATTCGTGCGGTATTTGAAACGGAGCTTACGTTTCCTGCTTCGTCCGTTACCTCCGTCCAATACTCCACCGCCTCGGCAATGTCCCTTTGTTCGGACGCAACAACAATGCTTTCTCCCGCACTGAACATTCCTATAAAGCCCTCGGGCAGAGGAGCGGTTTTTTCAAAGCTGATTTTTCCCTCAACAGTTTTCACAAGATAAAGCTGATTGTCCCATGTAAGGCAGATTCGGTCGCCAAGCTGCACCGTATCCGTAAGAGCAAGGCTGTTTTCCGCCTTGAAATTGATGTAGTAGCTTTCCTCGGATTTTTCTGCGGCGGCAGGTTGCTCCCCAAGAGCGGACAGCACCTTATAAATGCCGCTTTCGTCCGTAATTTCCTCAGGCTGTACCGTTTCCGTCTTGTCCGTTGGCAAAAGGGAGCCTGTGTAATAATATCTAAGCCCAAAGCTGAGAGCCAGCAGCAATGCCGCTAACACAAAGCAGACGATTATCTTACCACGGTTTCTGCCCTCGTAATATTCCTCGTCATCGTCAAATTCATCTGCGCCCTTGTAATGCTCGTCCTCATCGTCCTCGTTATCGTCATCTTCCTCGGTGCCGTCGGTGGTTTCGTATTCCTGTTTCTCTGCGCTGTCCTCCGGCTCGGAATGTCCGCTGTTAACCGCCGATTCAAGGCTAAATTCCTCCGCCGCCTCATCGGTTATATTGACGTGAATTGTCTTTTCCATTACAAAGCCGTCCTCGTCGTGGACTGCCTCGGCGGTTACTGCGGCAAGCTGCTTTTCCTTTTCCGCAATGGCGGCGGCAAGAGCCTTTTCCTTTTCAAGACGGGCTTCTTCCTCGGACTTTCTTTTTTCCGCTTCCTCAAGCTGCTTAAGAGCGGCTTTTTTTGCGTCGGAACGCTTTTTTACCGCCATAATCAGCTTTTCATAATCAGAGGCTTCGAGAGGGGATTGCTCTAAAATTTCCACAAGGCGGTTAAAGGTAAGCTGGGGATTCTGCTCGATTTCGGCGTAAGCGCTGTTGCTGATTCGGGAGTTGCCTATTAGCTCAAGAAATTCCTTGCCTGAAATTTTCTCCGCCTTAACTGCCTTGATAAAGGTTTTTGCGTCAAGGGAAAAGCCCTCCTTTTGGGCGGGGAAAAGGCTTTCGGGCTTGGCGTAATCGGGAATTTCAGCGGTAAAGCACATTCTGAGATTATCTCTCAGCTTTGGTCTGTTATCCCCAAGTCTTGGAATTACCGCAATGATTTTTTCCTTGGCGGATTCAAGCTTGGCGGTAATTACGTTTTCCTTCTGACCGCTTACAACGCTTAATACGTCCATTGGAAAATCGAACTCCGCCCACAGAATAAGAGCAAGCCTTTCAAGGTCGGTAAGTCTGTTCATTTCCTGCTTTAAGTCGATTCCGTTTTCGTCGGGATTTACGCTTAAAATATCGTATGTAATTTTCTCCCCCGCTTCACGGTAACGCTTGAACAATGGGATTATTCTCATACAAAGCAGCTTGGCTGCTCTTGGATAAAAGCTTTGTTCATCGCATTTGTCAAGGGTTTTCATAAGGTCTGCCGCCGCCGTTTTAACAGCGTTTTCCACATCAGCAGGCTTAATGCTGAAATAAGCGGTGAAGAAAATCTCTTTATATATAAAGGAGTAAAGCTCTGCAAAGCAGTTTTTATCGCCCTTTTGGGCTTTTGCAAAGCATTCCGTAAAATTCATAGCTGTATCCTTTTCTTATCCGCAAGGGCGGAAGTGTTGATTTAATTTCATACATAATAAGTATAGCATAAATTTTCGGGTTTTAAAAGACTTTTTGTAAAATTAAAGACAAAAAAATTACCCTCACTTAAAGTAAGGGTAATTTATTGCTTTTTGTCCTGCAATTATGCCTGTGGAGCTCCAACAGGGCAAGTATCAGCACAAGCGCCGCAGTCGATGCATGTGTCAGCGTCGATAACGTACTTGCCGTCGCCTTCGGAAATAGCGGAAACCGGGCAGCCGTCAGCGCAAGCGCCGCAAGCGATGCATTCGTCAGAAATTGTATAAGCCATTGGTATTTGTCCTCCTTATGTAATTTGACATTATTATAACACGTTCTTGTTTAAAATGCAATAGTATTTTGAGAAAAACTATGTAAATGAGGGCAGATAAAATATACCTTTACAGTATATTTTATCCGCTTTATCAATCCTGCAAATTGCGGAGCGCCGCCAGCTCGTCACGGTTTACACGAATCTGACCATCCTTGATAAGCTTAACGTCCTCGCGCTTTACGGTAATGGGAGGTGCGTCCTGTTTCTTGTCAAGCTTTACCTTAAGCACGCCCGTTAAAATGTTTGCGTCCTCAACAGTGCCCTTGCCCTCGGCGGTTTCAACGTAAGCCCCCACCTTGGGAGTAATTTTCAGCAAGTCCTCATAGCAGTCCTGCTCGTATTTCAGACAGCACATAAGTCTGCCGCAGGTGCCCGAAATTTTCGTTGGGTTAAGGGAAAGGGACTGCTCCTTTGCCATTTTGATTGAAACAGGCTGAAACTCGCCCAAAAAGCTTGAACAGCAGAATTTTCTGCCGCATATTCCAAGTCCACCAAGCATTTTTGCCTCGTCACGGACGCCTATCTGCCTCAGCTCAATTCTTGTTCTGTAAACGCCCGCAAGGTCCTTTACAAGCTCACGGAAATCCACACGGTTTTCGGCGGTGAAATAGAACAGAATCTTGCTGCCGTCAAAGGTGCAGTCAATGTCGATTGCTTTCATATCAAGCTTGTGGTCGGCAATTTTCTGAATGAATACCTTCATTATGTCCGCTTCACGCTGCTTGTTGTTTTCGATTACCTTAAGGTCGGCTTTGGTGGCAATTCTGATGATTGGCTTTAAGGGTGAAACAATGTTGTTGTCGGGAATTTCCCTGTTTGAAATAACAACATCTCCGCATTCAACGCCTCTTGCCGTTTCAACTATTACCTTTGTGCCTTCTTCGATTTTCTGTCCGTTTGGGGAGAAATAATAAATCTTTCCCACCTCTTTGAAACGGACGCCTATAACTTCTATCATTATTTTCCTGCTTCTTTCTGTATTTTCTATAGAATAAGTTCGCACAGTCTGCTTGCGTAAACCGCACAGGCAAGCTGTACATTGGGGTTTAAGCTCTGCCGCTCAATAAAGGTCTGAATTTCCCTTGCCGCAAGGTCAAGCCTTTTAAGGGGAACGCTTTGTGCAAGCCTTACCGCCTGTTCTCTGCAGGGGGATTCAAAGCTGTCAAGTTCTGCCGTATAAACCATACCGTCACGGAAAACCTTAAGCAAAAGGGGCAGTGCTTTCTGCTGCAAATCACGGTTTGAAAGCCTTGCAAAGGCGGCGGCGGTTTTGAACTCGTTTTTCTCCGCAAGCCCCTGTGAAATTGCCTTTACAATTTCAACAACCTGCATTTCCGTTTCATTGCCGTAAGCGTCAAGGCATTTCCCTATATTTGCGCCGAAATCGGCAATAAGCTCCTCCGATTTATCTTCGGGGATTCCGCTGTCAATAAGAGCGGCTTTGCAGTCCTTTTCGCCGCATGGGGGCATTGAGATTGTGACAACTCTTGAAAGGATTGTAGGCAGAATTGCTCCCACGGAATTTGCGGTGAAAACAAAGCGGTTGAAGTCAGAGGGCTCCTCAATGAATTTTAACAAGGCGTTCTGACAAGTATCGTTCATTGTTTCCGCCTCACGGAAAACATATACCTTAACATCTCCGTCGTTGGGCTTTATTATTCCCTCTGCAAGCAGCTCTCTTAACTCGGTTACTGCGTATTTTCCCTTTGGCATTTCCCACAGCACGTCTATAAGGTCGGGGTGAATGTTCTTTTCCGCCTTATGGCAGGCGGCGCACATATCACAGGGAATACCGCCTTTTTTTTCGCAGAGGAAAAGCTTGGCTGTATATTTCGCCATTACGCTTTTGCCTGTTCCCTTGTCCCCCGAAAAAAGAACTGCGTGGGGAAAACGGCCAGCCTCCGCAAATTCAGCAAGGCGCTCTGTTAGTTTTTCTTTGCCGTAAAGCTTCATTTATACCTTCTCAAAGCGTTCAATATCCGTAACGAAAATTGTTGCGCCCCCAACGCTTACCTCAACGGGAAAGCTGGTGTAGCTGCCTACTCCGTAGGTTGCCGCCGAGGGAACAAACTGCTTGCGCTTGTGGGAATGTTCACGGATAATATCTATAATTTCGTCAACCTTGTCATTGTCCGAGCAAATCAGAAAGGTTGTGTTTCCCGCCATAAGAAAGCCGCCTGTTGAGGCAAGCTTTGTGGCTGTGTAGCCGCTTTTTGTGAGAGCCGTTGAAACGGAGTGAGAATCGTCATTGTTGATTATCGCGTATATAAGCTTCATAATGTGCCGTTCCTTTCCAGCGTAAAACTTATGTTTATACTATTTTAACATATAAAAGGCGGAATGTAAATAAAAATTTTTAAAGCGGCTGAATATACTTACAAAACCGTTTCAATATATTCACAGCCGTACCGCCTTAATACCTCGGCGCATTGCCCGTCAATTATTTCTCCCGGCATTACAAGGGGCACACAAGGCGGACAGGGAGCGTAAATTCCGCCGCAGATTTTTCCCACAGCCTTTGAAACGGGGGTGAGGGTAACGTTACTGAAAAAAGCTTCACGGGGGGACAATGCCTTTTTTGGCACAAGGACGGGGACTTCAAAGGGAGTAATGGGTTTTCTCCACGGAATTTCTGCAAGTGCATTGTAAAGCCGCTCCGTATCCTTTTCTTCTGTTATTGTTGAGAAAAGGAAAATCACACGGTTGTGGTCTGCCATTTCACATTCAACGTTTTTTTCACGAAGCTTTTCCGCTAATTCAAAGCCGCTCATTCCCATTTCGTAAGCGTTTACCGTAACTCTCAGCAGGTCGCTTTTTTTAAGGGAAAAGCCCTTTGCCAAAAGCTTCTCTTTCAGCGCTGAAACGGCGCTGAAGGCTCTTTCCGCTCTCGCCTTTTCC
>JBJERI010000017.1:0-4303 GCA_051882195.1 Ruminiclostridium sp.
AACCACGTCACCTTTATGTATTTCCGTGCTGACGTTTTCAAGCACACTTAGCTCGCCGTATTTCTTGCAGAGATTTTCAATTTTGATCATTTGCAGTCAACTCCTTTCAGAGTTCTCTTTCTGCGCTTGGGGTCGATTTTCCTTTCAAGGGCGTTCAGCAGAACGATAAACAGATAGGTTACGGCAAAGTAGATAACTGCCGTTGTGATAAGAGGGAAGAACGCCTCATAGGTACGGCTCCTTATAATGTCGCTTGCCTTTGTAAGATCCTGAATTGCAATATAGCCCACAATTGAGGTTGCCTTTACAAGGGAAATAAACTCGCCTTTATATACGGGCAGAGCGTTTTTAGCCGCCTGTGGAAGAATTATTTTGAAGAAGGTCTGGGTTTTGTTGAAGCCGATTGCGTAGGCGGCTTCAATCTGTCCCTTGTCCACGGCGTTGATTGCAGTGCGGAAAATCTCCGAGGTGTAAGCCGCAAGGTTAAGTGAAAAGCCGATTATTGCAACAATAATTGCGGAAATGTCAACGTCCTTTAAAATAACGTAGTACAAAATCATAAGCAGCACTATTATTGGAGTGCCCTGCAGCAGCCTTATGTAGCCTCTTGCAAACAGGCTCACAGGCTTTTTGCGTGAGCGGAGCATTGCACAGACAACGCCGCCTAAAACCGAGCCAAGAACAAAGGCGCAAAGGGAAATGAGGATTGTAACCAACAGTCCGTTAAGAATAAGCTTCCAGCGGTTTTCGGTTATAAAGGTCTTTACAAAGCTGTTTTTTATGTCCTCGAAGAAGCTGTTCAGACTGTCCCCAAAGGATTGTGACGAGGTACCTTCAATACCCGAAATTTCCGCCGAGCAGGCGTCCTTTCTTACAAGGAACACAATACCCCCATTATAGGTAGGCAGGCTGAAATCCATAACCTTGCTGCGTTCCTCGGTTATTGAAACAGCGCCGCAGGACATATCCGCCTTGCCCGAGGAAACGTACTCAACAAAGGCGTCCCTTGAAATAAAAACATATTCTGCTTTTATATCAAGCATATCGCATATAGCATTGCACACCGCAATATCGTAACCTATAATCTCGCCATCGCCGTTAAGATATATCATAGGTTCAAAGGAGGGATCTATTGCAATCTTGACTGTTCCGTTTTTGCCTTGGCTTTTCTGCGGCTCAAGGGTCTTTTCTCCGCTGCTGTCAACCCAGTATTCTTTAAGCTCGTCCAGCTTGCCCGAGCTTTCCATCTCCTTTATTGCGGCGTTGAATTTTTCGGTAAGAGGGCTTCCCTTGGTAAAGCAGCAGACGTAATTATCCTCCGCAATAACCTGCGGGAAAACCATAAGATCGGAGTTTGCCGCCGTATCATATATTTTTTTGCCTTTGCCTTGATTTCTTCTGCGGTAAAGCCTGTGTCTTCAAGAATCATAAATAACATCTCCTTAAAAAAATAAAGACAGCTTGTTCGTCAAATGACGACGCTGTCTTTTGTTTATTATCTTGAACAACTTCAGTATATATTGTTGCAGCTAAAAAGTCAATACATTTCAAATAATTTCGGCATATTACACCAAAAATCCGTATATATCAGGTTTTATATATGAAAAACATCTAATTTATGCATAAATATAAAACGCAACTTGCAAAATTAAATATAAAATGTTCAATATAATGAACATTTTAAGTAAAATAATAAAGCTGCTTTACGCTACGAAAAAGCAGATAAAGGCTGTTCTCACATTGCCGTTGTTGATGTATCTGTGCTCCTCCTCGCAGTTGAAACGAAAAATTTCCTCTGTGCCTACGTTCTGAATTTCCCGACCCGTATCTACGGTAAGAATTCCCTCCAGCACCGAAAGATACTCTCTTGTGCCCGAGCCGTGACCGCCGCTCATATATACACCGCCCGGCTGAAACTCAATGTGGTACAGCTCAATCTTTTTGTTATCCTCATAGGGAAAGCAGGTCTTGACCGTATAGCCGTCCCCCTCCTTAATGGGATAAACCTGGGGTATTTTCACGAGGTAGGAATCCTCAGGAGAGGAGGCGATAAGCTCGGTAAATTCAATACGCAGACCGCTTGCTATTTTCCCCAAAACGTTTATGGAGGGGTTTGCAGTTCCCTGTTCGATCTGATACAGCATACTTTTGCTTACGCCTGTCTGCTCTGCCGCTGCGTCAAGGCTCCAGCCTCTTGAAATGCGTATACGGTTGAGATTTTTGGATATATTGTTGCTGAGATAGTCCATAGCTTTGTTTTTTCCGTATAGGAAAATGCTCCTTTCCTGCTTAAGCGTGGGCAAACAGTTTTCCCGGCTGTAAGGCTTAATTTACAGTATTAGCGTTTATAAAATATCCCTTTTCAGTTATTCTTCCAATCAATCGGGAAAAAACGTATAAAAAGGATTAGCTTGTCCGCTGCTTTTTTAATTATGTTATAACACAAAACACTTTTTCTGTCAATCAAAAATATCCGCTCCGTTCTTCATCTGTTGAATTGCCGCCAAGTATTGACAATTAAACATAAAAATTATGTAAATCCCTATATTTTTATTGACAACAGGATAATATCGTGATATACTGTCAATATATGAATAATCGTATCCTTATCAAGAGCAGCCGAGGAACAGGCCGATGACGCTGCGGCAACCGTTCACTTGTGAAAATGGTGCCAATTCCTGCGTGTAAAACACGAAAGATGAGGAGTGTAAATTACAAAATAATCTACGCTCCCTAATAGGAGCGATTTTTTATGTAAACAATCAATACTATTAAAAGAAAGGAATCAAAAATGGCAAAATTCTTATTCACCTCCGAAAGCGTTACAGAGGGACATCCCGACAAAATCTGCGACCAGATTTCCGACAGCGTTCTTGACGCACTTCTCGAGCAGGACCCAATGAGCCGTGTTGCCTGCGAAACCTGCACAACAACAGGTCTTGTAATGGTAATGGGCGAAATTACAACCAAGGCAAACGTTGATATTCCGAAAATCGTCCGCAATGTTGTTAAGGAAATAGGCTATGACAATGCCGAATACGGCTTCGACTGCAACACCTGCGCTGTTATGACCACAATCGACGAGCAGTCAAGCGATATTGCAATGGGCGTAAACAATGCTCTTGAGGGCAGAGAGGAAAACGCAAACGATACAGGCGCAGGCGACCAGGGTATGATGTTCGGCTTTGCCTGCAACGAAACAAAGGAGCTTATGCCAATGCCTATTTCGCTGGCGCAGAAGCTTGCAAAGAAGCTGACCGCAGTTCGCAAGAGCGGCGAGCTTGACTACCTGCTCCCCGACGGAAAATCGCAGGTAACCGTTGAATACGAGGACGGAAAGCCCGTAAGAGTTGATACGGTTGTTATTTCCTCACAGCACAAGGCTTACGCTACTCTCGAACAGATCCGCAGGGACATTATCGAAAAGGTAATCAAGACAACAATCCCCGCAGAGCTTCTTGACGAAAACACAAAGTATTATGTAAACCCAACAGGCCGTTTCGTTATCGGCGGACCCCAGGGAGACTCCGGACTTACAGGCCGCAAGATCATCGTTGATACATACGGAGGATATTCAAGACACGGCGGCGGCGCTTTCTCGGGCAAGGACCCAACAAAGGTTGACCGTTCCGCAGCTTATGCCGCTCGCTATGTAGCAAAGAACATTGTTGCCGCAGGAATTGCCGACAAGTGCGAGGTTGAGCTTGCTTACGCAATCGGCGTTGCACGTCCCGTATCAATTTTTGTTGATACCTTTGGCACAGGAAAGGTTTCTGACGACAAGATCTCCGAGGCAGTAAACAAGGTATTCGACTTAAGACCTGCCGCAATCATTGAAACTCTCGACCTCCGCAAGCCCCAGTACAAGCAGCTTGCCGCTTACGGTCACATGGGCAGAGAGGATTTAGGCGTTGCCTGGGAAAAGACGGACAGAGTTGACGAAATCAAGGCTGCACTTGGCTTATAATCAGATATGTTACTAATTGGGAGCGTGAGTTTTCACGCTCCTTTTTTATCTATAAAGCATCTTTTCAGGCTGACGAAAAAACCGCCTATGCTGAATGCATAGACGGTCTTTCGGGAGAATTTTCAGTTATTCAAGAAGTAAATGTTATTGTTGTATTCAAGGGAGTCATTCTCAAAATGAACTCTTATGTTGTCGGAAAAGCTTGTTCCGCCGTTAAGGTTTGTGCCTAAGAAATACAGGTTCTTTACTGTAATTCTGCCTGTTTCCTCGTCGGTTTCGGTCATATTCTTCCATACCTTAAGCTTGTAGGATTGTCTTTCGTTTCCGCTGAGAACA
>JBJERI010000018.1:0-19641 GCA_051882195.1 Ruminiclostridium sp.
ACAACGGCTATACAATTATTCTCAGCGGACTTACCGAGGGAGATGTAGTTGCCGCAGATTGATACACAATTGCCTTCCATATACTAATCTTTAATCAACCCATAGACAAATTCGACAGCTATAACGCAGCCACTCATCGTCAAGCTCCCTTGACGGGCGCAAGCCCGCCTGCGTTCGCTTTCCTTGATTGGCAGCGTTCTATCTGCCGTCTTTGCCTTCAGAACGATTAAAGATTAGTATTAAACGGAAGGCAATGTTATTGAAGAAAGGATTTTATGGATAGTAAAGGTATGTTCAGGCGCTTTCTGCCATACTACAAGCCCTATGTGGGAATCATCATAATCGACCTGCTGGCGGCGGCGCTTACCACAATATGCGAGCTGGTGCTCCCTATGATTGTAAGGCAGATTACAGGTGCGGCAGGAGAGGGTACTTTGCTTGCGGAAACGGTAATAAAGTTAGGTCTGCTGTATCTGTTTCTGCGTGTTATTGACGTTGCCGCCAACTATTTTATGGCATATATCGGACACGTAACAGGCACACGGCTTGAAACGGATATGCGCCACGACTTGTTCGAGCATTTGCAGAAGCTTTCATTTTCGTATTATGATGAAACCAAAATCGGACAGATTATGGCTCGTATTACAAGCGATTTGTTTGATATAACCGAGTTTTCACACCATTGCCCCGAGGAATTTTTTATTGCCGCAATAAAAATTGTTGGCTCATTCATAATCCTTGCAGGAATAAATATATGGCTTACTCTCAGCATTTTTGTTTCCATTCCGCTGATGATTATAGTTGCTCTTACGTTCAGAAAAAAGATGAAGAATGCATTCAAGGTGCAGCGTGAGCAGGTTGGCGAAATGAACGCTATCGTTGAGGATTCGCTCCTTGGAATAAGGGTTGTGAAAAGCTTTGCAAACGAGGACGTGGAGCAGAAAAAGTTCGACAAGGGAAACAGGGTTTTCTTTGAGGCAAAGAAAAAAGCCTACAAATATATGGCGCTTTTTCAGGGCAGCACAAGGTTTTTTGACGGCGTAATGTAC
The DNA here is from genome assembly GCA_051882195.1 of Ruminiclostridium sp. GTDB lineage: Bacteria > Bacillota > Clostridia > Oscillospirales > Ruminococcaceae > Ruminiclostridium_E. The sequence continues at coordinate 1,050 of JBJERI010000018.1, forward strand.
GTTGTGGGCGTTGTAATAGGCTCTTTCTTCCTGCTTAATGGGGAAATAACCGCACCCGACCTTATTGCCTACATTATGTATATAACAACTCTCCTTGCCACCGTCCGCAGAATAATTGAATTTACCGAGCAGTTTCAGCGAGGAATAACCGGAATTGAACGCTTTGAGGAAATTATGCTTCAGCCTGTTGAAATCGAGGACAGACCCGACGCAAGGGAGTTGGAAAAGGTTGAGGGAAATATCACCTTTGAAAACGTAAGCTTTCACTATGCGGAAAATCTGGAAAATGTTCTTGACAACATCAGCTTCGAGGTGCATAAGGGCGAGAATGTGGCTATCGTTGGCTCGTCAGGCAGCGGAAAAACAACAATGTGCAATCTTATCCCCCGTTTTTACGAGGCAAATAACGGCAGAGTGCTTATTGACGGTCACGACATCAAGGAATACACGCAACATTCCCTCCGCAAGCAGATTGGCGTTGTACAGCAGGACGTTTACCTGTTTTCGGGAACGGTTGCGGAAAATATTCTTTACGGCAGGCTTGACGCAACAATGGACGAGGTAATCGAGGCGGCGAAAAAGGCGGGAGCGGACGAGTTTATCCGCAAGCTTCCAAAAGGCTACGACACCTATGTTGGCGAGCGCGGAGTAAAGCTTTCGGGCGGCGAAAAGCAGCGCATAAGCATTGCAAGGCTGTTTCTGAAAAATCCGCCTATTCTCATTCTTGACGAGGCCACCAGCGCCCTTGACAACGAAAGCGAGCATCTTGTCCAACAGTCCCTTGAAAAGCTTTCAAAGGACAGAACAACTCTTACCATTGCTCACCGTCTTACCACTATTAAAAACGCTACACGCATTATTGTCCTTACCGACGACGGAATTGCGGAAACGGGAACTCATAATGAGCTTATTGCCAAAAACGGCATTTACGCAGGCTTCTACAAAATGTACACCTGAGGGCGGTGCCCTCGGGCTGTTCCGCCTTTTTCTTTGTAGTGAAAGGCGGAAAGTTTATGTAACGGCGGGGTTATTGCCTTGATGAAATTGAGGGGAGCCCCCTCGGGCTGTTCCGCCTTTTGCTATCTTGCGAAAGGGGGAAAGCTCATGTAACGGCGTACAAGAACTATGTTTTGCAAAAGATAATCACAATAAGTTCCACATTTTCCATTTCTCAATAAGTTTAAAGTGTAAAATCCACAAAACAAGCCTATGATTTATGTCAATATTTTTTGCTTTTACTACTTGCAAAAATACGCATTATAATGTATAATTTTTGATATATTTGATAAAAAACTTTACTTTCGATAATTTTCGTCAGGGAAAGGGAATATAATATAATGGAGCTTCTTAAAGAGAGAATACGCAAAGACGGAATTGTCAAGGAGGGCAATATCCTTAAAGTGGATTCCTTTTTGAATCATCAGATGGACGTTGAGCTTTTCGGCGAAATCGGCAAGGAATTCAAGCGCCGTTTCAGCGACTGCGAAATCAACAAGATACTCACCATTGAAGCCTCGGGAATAGGAATTGCCTGCATTGCGGCTCAGTCATTCAATTGTCCCGTTGTTTTTGCAAAGAAAACCGAAAGCAAGAACATTGACGGCGAAGTGCTTACCTCGAAGGTTACCTCCTATACAAAAGGCAAGGTCTATGACATAATCGTTTCAAAGAAGTTTCTAAGTCCCGAAGACAAGGTGCTTATCATTGATGATTTTCTTGCAAACGGCTGTGCGCTGCTTGGACTTGCGGACATTGTAAAGCAGTCGGGCGCAGAGCTTGTGGGCGCAGGAATTGTCATTGAAAAGGGCTTTCAGGTGGGCGGAAAGCTCGTCCGTGAAAAGGGAATACGGGTTGAAAGCCTTGCAATAATAGACAGTATGGACGTTGAAACGGGCGTAAAATTCAGATAAAGACAGCAAAGGGCTGTTTTTAATACAGAAAGGAAATAAAAGGAGAAGAAAAGAAATGAAGTTAAAGAAGATTTTAGCTGCAATTCTTGCGTCTGCTGCAATGGTATTTGCAGTAACAGCCTGCGGCGGCAGTGCTGATACAGCAACAGGCGGCAATGACGCAGCAACAGTAACAGACGGCGCAACAAAGAAGATTGCCAAGGAAGACATCAAAGTAGGCGTTATCCATATCGGCAACCCTGCTGACGGTTCGGGCTACACTTATGCTCACGATTTAGGTATTCAGGGTATGCAGGCTAACCTTGGTCTTGCAGACAATCAGATCGTAAGAAAGAACAATGTTGCCGACGGCGACCCAACAGCAACCGAAACAGCTATCAGAGAGTGCATTGAAGAGGGCTGCAACGTTATTTTCGGTACAAGCTGGGGTTATATGGACACAATGGAAGCTCTTGCTGAAGAATTCCCCGATGTCATTTTCTCACACGGCACAGGCTACAAGAACAACGGCAAGAATATGAACAACTACTTCGGCAGAATCTATCAGGCAAGATACCTTTCCGGTATTGTTGCAGGTATGACAACAAAGTCAAACCTTATCGGCTATGTAGCTGCTATGGGCTCTGAAAACTCCGAGGTAACAGGCGGTATTGACGCATTCGCAATGGGCGTTGCTTCTGTAAACCCCGACGCTAAGGTTTATGTTAAGGTAACAAACTCATGGTACAGCCCAACAGAAGAAACAAACTGCGCCGTATCTCTTATTGCAGAGGGCTGCGACGTTATCGCACAGCACTGCGATACACCAAACCCACAGCTTGAAGCTGAAAAGGCAGGCGTTTACGGTATTGGTTATAACACAGATATGAGCATTGACGCACCAAAGGCTACCCTTACATCTGTTATCTGGAACTGGTCCGCTTACTACACAGAAGCAGTTAAGGAAATTATCGACGGTACATGGGATTGCTCAAACTACTACGGCGGCATGAGCGAGGGTCTTGTTGACATTTCAGCTCTTAACGCTGACTTAGTTCCCGAGGGCGTTGCCGAAAAGGTTGAGGAAGCAAGAAAGAAGATTATTGACGGTTCTTTCAATGTATTTGACGGCATTATGGAAGCTAACGACGGCTCAACAGTAGGTCTTGAGGGCAGCACACTTGACGACGGCACAATCACAGGCGGTATCAACTGGTACTACAAGAACGTAGAAGTCAAGTAATCTCTTCACAAATGAAAAATTATCCCCACGGCAGGAAGTTGACCGTGGGGTAATTTTGATAATACAGCTTTTGGAAAATCCGATAAGGAAAGGAAAATACAATGGCTAACGAAACAAATTATGCTATCGAGTGCCGTGGGATTACCAAAACCTTTGGTTCCGTTGTTGCAAACGACAATATAAACATTACCCTGAAGTACGGAGAAATTCTCGCTTTGCTGGGTGAAAACGGTTCGGGCAAGACGACCCTTATGAATATGCTGTCGGGTATTTATCATCAGGATAAGGGACAGATTTTCGTAGGGGGCGAGGAGGTTTCAATTCACTCCCCCGAGGATTCCATAGGGCTTGGCATAGGTATGATTCATCAGCATTTCAAGCTTGTTGAGGTGTTTACCGCCATGGACAACATTGTTGCGGGAACAAAGGGCAGACTGAAAAAGCGCAGCGAGCTGAAAAAGGAAATTACCGAAATAAGCAGAAAGCTTCAGCTTGAAGTTGACCCTATGAAGAAGATTTACAATATGTCTGTTTCGGAAAAGCAGACTGTTGAAATTCTCAAGGTAATTTACCGAGGCGCAAAAATCCTCATTCTTGACGAGCCTACCGCAGTTTTGACACCGCAGGAAACGGAAAAGCTTTTTGCAATTCTCCGCAAAATGAAGGAGGACGGCTGTGCAATTATCATCATCACCCACAAGCTTAACGAGGTTATGGAAATAAGCGACAGGGTTACCATTCTCCGAAAGGGGCAGAGCGTTGAAACGGTAAATACCGCCGAAACAGACGAAAAGCACCTTACAGAGCTTATGGTGGGACGTCCCGTCAGCCTGTCTATCGACCGACCACTTCCCGTTGACCCTAAGCCCTTGCTTAATGTATTTCACCTTTCCGTTAAAAAGCCCGACGGGTCTGTTGGTCTGGACGATGTAACCTTTGATATTTGCAGCGGCGAAATCCTCGGAGTTGCAGGCATTGCAGGCAGCGGACAAAAGGAAATCTGCGAGGCAATTGCGGGGCTTATTCCCGTTGAAGAGGGCGCAATCCTCTACAATAAGCAGAATATTGTGGGCAAAACCCCGAAAGAGATTATCGACCTTGGAGTAAGCATGAGCTTTGTCCCCGAGGACAGACTGGGAATGGGTCTTGTTTCTTCAATGGGTATGACCGACAACATAATGCTGAAAAGCTACAAAAACGGCAAAGGCCCATTTGTTGACAGAGCGCCTGCAAAAAAGCTTTCCGAAAAGCTTATAAACGACCTTGAAATCAAAACACCGGGTACTGAAACTCCCGTTAGAATGTTATCGGGCGGCAATGTGCAGAAAGTTCTTCTGGGACGTGAAATAGAGTCCCAGCCAAACCTGCTTATTACTGCATATCCCGTAAGAGGTCTTGACATCAACTCGTCGTACAATATTTACAACATGCTTAACGAGCAGAAAAAGAAAAACGTTGCCGTGCTGTTCATAGGCGAGGATTTAGACGTGCTGCTGGAGCTGGCGGACAAGATTATCGTGCTTTGTCACGGCAAGGTAGCGGGAGTTGTTGACGCTCGAAAGGCAACAAAGGAGCAGCTTGGACTGCTTATGACAGGCGCAGAGCTTGAGGACGCCGATATATTTATTGACGAGGGAGGGGAAGGCTGATGACCGCAGCAAAGAAAATTAAAGAACCGCTGATTCGTATTGCCAAGCGCACCGAGCTTACAAAAAGACAGACCCTGTTTCTCCGTTTCGGCTCGGTTGCTCTTGCTCTTGTGGCAGGGGGACTGTTCATACTGGCAATCGGCACAAATCCTTTTGACGCCTATTCAACCATTATTTCAGGGGCATTCCGCTCAACAATGGCAATACAGGGCACTGTAAAAATCTGTATTCCGCTGCTTATTGCCGCACTGGGAATTACTCTTGCTTTCAAGATGAAGTTCTGGAATATCGGCGCAGAGGGACAAATTATAATGGGCGCAATTTTCGCCTCCTATTTTGCATTGTTCCATTCGGATTTACCACACTGGCTTCTGCTTCTGATAATGTTTCTTGCAGGCTCAATCGGCGGCGGTCTGTGGGGACTTATTCCTGCATTCTTCAAGGCGAAGTTCGGCACAAATGAAACTCTTTTCACACTGATGCTTAACTACATTGCCCTTGATATTATCATTTTCCTCCGTGACGGTCCGTGGGCTGACCCCGAATCGGGCGGCTTTCCCAAAATCGCACGCTTTGACAAGAACGCACAGCTTGACCAGATTTTCGGTGTTCACAGCGGCTGGATCGCAGCGGTAATCATTGCGGTTTTCGTGTTCGTTTATCTCAAATTCACCAAAAGCGGCTACGAAATAAGCGTTGTTTCCGAAAGCCACGCAACCGCTCGCTATGCAGGAATGAATCCGAAAAAAATTATGCTTAAGACGATGTTCCTTTCAGGAGCAATATGCGGCATTGGCGGAATGGTACAGGCGACAGGCTCGGATATGACCCTTGCAACCTCAGTTGCAGGCGGCGTGGGCTTTACCGCAATTATCGTTGCGTGGCTTGCAAAGCTTAATCCATTCGGAATTGTGGTGGTTTCCTTCCTGTTTGCGGTACTTGAAAAGGGCAGCTCGGTTTTGCAGTCAAGCTTCGGGCTTTCAAGCTACTGCAGCGACGTTTTGCAGGGAATTATCCTGTTTTTCGTTCTTGCCTGTGAATTTTTCATCAGATACAAATTCGTCGTGCGTAAAAAGACAAAGGAGGTGGCGGAATAATGGATTTCTGGGTTAATCTTATCTCGGCGGCTATTTTAGCGGGTATTCCGCTGCTTTACGGCACGGTAGGCGAAATTCTCAACGAAAAGGCGGGACACCTTAACCTTGGCGTTGAGGGTATGATGGCAATGGGCGCTTGTGCAGGCTTTATGGCAGGCTATTACACCAACAACGCCATTGTGGCTATTATTGCGGCGTTCCTTGCAGGAGCGCTGGGTGCGGCAATTTATGCTCTGCTCACCGTAACCTTCAAGGCTGACCAGAATGTAACGGGTCTTACGCTGACTATTTTCGGTTTAGGTCTTTCCAACTTCTTTGGAGAATATATGCTGACAAATTCGGGCAGCTCCTCCCTTAAGCTCCCCTCCGAAATCACGGCGGAGCTTAACAGCGTTTCAGTTCCTGTTTTAAGCGATATTCCCATTGTGGGAAAAATGCTCTTTTCCCAGTCGCCATTTGTTTATCTCGGAATATTGATTGCCGTTCTTGTGTTTATTTACCTTAAGCACACAAAAACGGGTCTTAATCTCCGCACCGTAGGCGAAAATCCTGCGGCGGCTGACGCTTTGGGCATTAATGTTACAAGAATGAAGTACATCAACGTTATAATCGGCGGCGGAATCTGCGGAATCGGCGGCGCTTATTGTTCCATTATCTACTGCGGCGGCGTATGGATGGCAAATTCCGTAAACGGACTTGGCTGGATTGCGGTTGCTCTTGTTATTTTCGCCTCGTGGAGTCCGCTTAGAGCAATTGGCGGCTCGCTGGTATTCGGCGCATTCAGCGTACTAAAATATTACGTCCCCAAAGACGTTATTTCAATTCCAAACGCCTTTTTTGATATGCTCCCGTTCTTCATTACCGCATTGGTGCTTGTTATTTCATCAATCAGGCACTCAAAGGAAAACGCACAGCCCGCCTCCTGCGGTACAAACTATTTCAGAGAAGACAGATGAAAAAAGCTCTTTCCCAATCACAGGGGAAAGAGCTTTCAGCTTGTCGAAAAAATCAAATTAAAAGTTTAGGTCAAGCCTTTTCAAGAGGCTAATGTTTTCGCCTTTGGCGAAAACGCAAGGCGGGTTTTTAGGGCATGAGCCTATGAGGAATTTGGTAAACCAAATTCCTCGCAATCGTCCCTCCGCAGAAGCCGAAATTCCCCTATTTAAAAGCTATGTACTATTGCTGCGCGATAGTACCAAGTTTGCAGGGGTTGGGGGGAGATTTTTCAAGAAAAAATCTCCCCCAAAAGTGAGTAATTTACACAACTTAATTCTCGAAAAAGGGTGCTCTGTGGAATTGCTTTGCAATTCCACTCTTGGCACGTTTTTCGACGGACTGAAAGTTCTTTCCCAATCACAAGGGAAAGAGCTTTGTTTTAGTCTTGACTTTTAAGATAACTCTTTACAAGCACCTGAAGAAGCTCGTCACGGTCAATGTGCCTGATAAGGCTTCTTGCGTTGTTGTAGGTGGTTATGTAGGTGGGATCCTCGGAGAGAATGTAGCCTACAAGCTGGTTTATGGGATTATAGCCCTTTTCGTTAAGAGCCTCATATACTGTTGTCAGTATCTCCTTCATTTCCTTTTCACGCTCGTCGCGAACGGAAAACGTCATCGTCTTTTCGTGCATTGTTTCCATCTCCTTTTTGAAAACGAACATCTTATTTTTTATTATTATACACTAAAAATCACGATTAAACAAGCCCTTTTTAATAAATTCCTCAAATTTACTTCACCTATGCGGACAAAATTCAACAAATTATTTGTACATAATCACTATTATGTAACTTATTTTTGCATTTGAATGTAGAGAAATGATATATAAATTTATAAATATTTACTATTGAAATGTGAATACAAAATTGATATAATGTAAGTAATTGTTAATGCATTAACGCATAGTTAACAGCTTTGCAATAATTGTGCGGTATTGCCTCAATCGAAAAATCTCCGGGAGGAAATAAATATGGCTGATAAGCGCAGTAGCAATGGCAGTAGCGAGGGAAACGGCTTCAAAAGCGCCCCTCTTGGTTATGATAAGCAGGACGTAAATGCTTACATTGCCAATCTGAATAAAAGCAGACAGCAAATGGAGGCAGACTATAAGCTTCAGGTTGCTGACCTGGAGAAAAAGGTGGAGGAGGCAATCGCCAACTCTATCTCCGAAGAAAAGATAAACGAGCTCAACAAGGAGCACGAAGAAAAAATAATGGAGCTTCGCAAGCTGGTGCTTGACGAGCGCAGACATGTTGCACAGCTTGAAAAGGAATCTGTAAAGGCGCAGATGGCTGAGCAAAAGGCCGAAAAGGAAATGGATAAGCTGAGGGCCATTGCCGAAAAGCAGTCCAAGGAAATTGCAGCGCTTAAGAAAAACGGCGCTGCTGCGTCAGGCGATAACGGAGGAGTGGCTGTCGAGGACGCCTACAAGCAGGCTGAAAAAATTATTGAGTCAGCCAAGGCCTATGCAAAGCAGGTAGTTTTAAAGACCAATAAATACAAGAGCGACGTTGAGGCTAAGCTTGCTGAAATGAAAGCGAAGCTTGAAGCCGCAACCTCTGAAATAGGCGCAATTTTCAAGCAGACAATTGCGGAGGCTGACAGCGCAAGAGCCCTTGCGGACGAAATTCCCGAGTTCGATTTCGAAGAGCTTGATTCAATGAAGCCCGTGAATATTCCCGAGGCTGTTTCTTCAAGCAGTTCTGCGGAAGAAGCTCCCGCGGTTTCATCGGAGGACGATGAGCTTGTAAGCTTTACAATTCCCTCCGAGGATAACATTGCAACCGTTGAAATTCAGTCGGAAGAGCCTGCTGCCGAAGCGGCACCGGAGCCAGTTTCCGAGCCTGAGCCTACCCCCGAGCCGGAGCCAATTCCGGAGCCTGAGCCTGTTTCCGAGCCTGCGGTTGAAATTGCTGACGAGCCCGATGATTTATTCAGCGAATTAGGCGGCGACGAGCCCGAGGACAACGATTCGGATATGTCAACGGACGATATATTCGACAATGTATTCGGCGATAATGAGGATAACAGCGACGAGGATCTGTCAACCGCAAACGGACTTAATCCAATAAACCGTCCAAAGCCAAAATATGTTCACGATTTCAAGCTTGATTCGGCAGATACTCCAGTTGAAAAGGGCGAGAATTTAGCGGAGGTTGACCCTGTTCCCGATGAAAAGGGCGACGACCTTAACGCAGAGCTGTTTGAAATGCTGGTTGACCCTGCTTCCAATAAGCAGGATAAGGAATTTGAAGCTCTGCTTACAAAGCCAAAGGACGAAGACGAGCTTGACGATTCTGCCGAAAGCGCAGTAACATTCACCACTTACGACGCAGAAGAGCCTTCCGATATAAGCAATATTTCGTTTACCATAGACGAGCCTGAGAAAAAGGAAGAGAAAAACGACTTTGACGAGTTTGCCGACCTGTTTGTTGGCGGCGATGATAATCAGTTTGAGGAGGCTCCCGAGGAAGACAGCTCAAACGAGGAAAATGTATGGGATTTCTCCACCGACAGCAGTGATGAAGACGATGACGATATGAGCTCTGACAACAACGATTTCTCGGATTTACTTATATGATAGTTGAAGCAAAAGACCTTAAAAAAATTGCGCCCCAGCTTAAAGCAGGAGATAAAATTGAGCTGTCGGGATATATCTACACGGCAAGAGACGCCGCACACAAGAAGTTTTTTGAGCTGCTGGACAGCAATAAGCCGTTGCCCTTTGACATTGAAGGAGCCGCAATTTATTACGCAGGCCCCACAGGCACAAAGGAGGGCATGGCAATAGGCTCCTGCGGTCCCACCACCTCAAGCAGAATGGACAAATTTGCGCCCAGACTCCTTGACCTTGGACTTGCGGCAATGATAGGCAAGGGAGAGCGCAACCGGGCGGTAATCGACGCAATTCAGCGCAACCACGCAGTTTATTTCTGCGCCATAGGCGGCGCAGGCGCACTTGCCTGCAAATGTATTACAAGCTGCGAGGTAATCGCATTCCCTGAGCTTGGCTGTGAAAGCGTGAAAAGGCTTTACCTTGACAAATTCCCCTTGATTGTAACAATTGACGATAAAGGCGGTAATATTTTTGCCGAGGGACGGAAAAAATATGATAAAAGCAACAAAAATTTATAATTATTCCAATTTTTGTTGACAAAGCAGTAGTTTATTGATATAATTACTTTTAAGGCAATACCGCATAATTATAGTCGTACGATTGCGCTGTGTTGCCTTAAGCAAGCGAGGTCTATCAATGGTTGATGATGAACAGCTTTTAAATTCCATTGCCAACGCTGCAGACAGCAGAGAGCGCAATGAAAAAACCTCAGAGCTGATCTCACGCTATATCAGGATCATCAGGGTCAAGGCAAACAAAATGCACAGCAGCACCGTTGAAGCCGACGATCTTGTGTCAGAGGGCTTTATGGGCTTGCTTAGCGCCATAAGGAATTACAGTCCCGAAAAAGGCAAATTCAGCGCCTTTGCAAATACCTGTATCAACAACCGAATGAAATCGGCGGTAATGAAGTCGGACAACAGACTTGTTTTTGCGGACGATTTCGACTTTGATGAAATAGAGGACGATAACGCTTCCACGGAGGAGTTGATAATTCTCAAGGAGCAGAACGAGGAAATTTCGTCAAAGCTTGATACAGTGCTTTCTAAAATGGAAAAGGAAGTGCTTTCGCTGTATATCGGCGACTGCTCCTACGAGGAAATTGCAAGGAAGCTGGGTATCAGCGTTAAGTCCGTTGACAATGCCCTTTCACGGGCGCGAACAAAGTTAAAAGCAGGTTTTTCCTGTTAATCCGCTTTAAGCGGATATATGACCGGGTAGCTTAATTTTATCAGAGCGTTGTTTAACAAAGGTGGCGGTGCAAGTCCGTCCAAGGTCGGAAAATTTTTTTATACGAGGTAATCAAAATGTACGAAGACAAGACACTTCGCTGCAAGGACTGCGGTGCAGAATTCGTGTTCACAGCAGGCGAACAGGAATTTTATGCTGAAAAAGGTTTCGTAAACGAGCCACAGCGCTGCAAGGCTTGCCGTGACGCAAAGAAGAATGCAGGCAGAACAAAGGAAATGTTTGAAGCAACATGCGCTAACTGCGGCGGCGTTGCCAAGGTTCCTTTCAAGCCACGCGATGACAGACCTGTATATTGCAGCGAATGCTTCGCAAAGATGAAGGGTGAATAATTCACCGCATCTCATTGCCTTTTCCGTTTACTTACACACCGTTAAACGACGTTTGGTATTCAAAAGAACAATGAAAAAAAGACCGTAGGGTATCGTTATAACCCTACGGTTTTTCTTTAGCTCTGTTTTTTCTCCTCAAAATAATCCTGAGGCTTTTTGCAGACAGGGCAAACTGCGGGAGCGGATTTGCCTGTATGAACGTGTCCGCAGTTGCGGCAAATCCATACCGTTTCGCCATCCTTGGTGAACACCTTTCCTTGCTTTAGCTGTTCGAGGAAGCAGAGAAATCTTGCCTCGTGGCTTTGCTCAATGTTCGCCACCATTTCAAAAAGCTTGGCGATATTGTCAAAGCCCTCGTCCCTTGCGGTTTTCGCAAAGTCTGCGTACATTTCCGACCACTCATAGCGCTCGCCTCCTGCCGCATTTTCAAGAGCCTTTGCCGTATCGGCGGGAATACCCTCGGAAATAAGTGAAAGCCACAATTCTGCGTGAGCCTTTTCGTTTGCCGCCGTTCTGTCGAAAATATCGCCTATCTGCTGATAGCCCTCTTTGCGTGCAATTTCGCCGTAAATGGTGTATTTTGTCCGTGCCTGTGATTCGCCTGCAATGGCTGTTTTAAGGTTTTCAAGTGTTTTTGAACCGTCTAACTGCATAACTAACTCCTTTTGGTTTTGGAGTTAGTATGTGCGTTAAATATGCTTTTATTCAGCAGATTTTGGCTTTTCCTCAATTTCTTTTAACGGCTCAAAAACCTCGTCCTCTCGCTCCACAAATAGCATTCCGTCGTTTTCAAGGACAACAATTACCTTTTCTCCCTCGTCAATGTCCGTTTCGTTGGCGGAAACGGCATTGAAAAAGTACTCCCTGCCTTTATAGACAAGCTTCACCTTGCCCCAGCCGTCCCCCGAAATAAAGTCGGTAACAACCGCCGCCATTCCCGAAAAGTCAAAGCCTTTGGGGAGTGCTTCTTTTTTTATTCGGGGTATAAAAAACATTTCGGCGCAGTTCACCGCCATTGCAAAAATAAGAGCGCAGAAAAGGCTGATATACCACATAAAGCCAATCAAATCAAGCGCCATTCCGCAAATTCCGAAAGCAAAGCAGAAAACGAAAATCATAGTGAGATTGTGTGGTATGAAATTTTCAACGGGTATTGTTTTGCCGTGAAAAACGAACAAGTCCTTTTCCAGCCCGAACCGCTTTATTTTTTCCATATATCTGAGCAGCATATCCATTGTAAAGGCAACCAGAGATACTACCGCAATCACAAGATAAGCGACTGTCACTGTTCTTCCTCGTCCTGCTCCGGCTTGATAATTTCAAACCGCATTTTGCCTACTGTCCGCTCGTTTACTGTGAGAACGGTTATAATAAAGTCGGGAGTTTTTACTGCGTCGTTTGGCTCGGGGATTTTGCCGAAAAGCTCCACGACCCAGCCGCCCACAGTATTGCAGTCGGAATTTATCTCAAACTCCATATTCCTGTTCTCAAAGTAGCGGTTGAAATCTATAAGTGAAACCTCGCCCATTACTTCGAACACATTTTCCGAGGTGAATTTAACCGGAGAAACCACCTCGTCGTTTTCGTCCCATATTTCGCCCACAAGCTCCTCTAAAATGTCCTCCAGCGTAACAATGCCCTCTGTGCCGCCGTACTGGTCCACAACCACCGCCATGTGCATTTTTTCCTTCTGCATTTTTTTCAGTATTTCCGAAATGCGCATAAGGCTTGGCACGAAAATGGTTTCGGTCATAATGTCACGGATAATGAAGTCCTTTTTCTCCATAAGCTTGTGAAGAAACTCCTTGTGATTTACAACGCCCACAATGTGGTCTATGTTCTTTTCATAGACGGGTATTCTTGAATAGCCCTCGTCGAAAAACAGCTTAACAAGCTTTTCAACATCGTCGTTTATTTCAACGGCGACTATTTTTATTCTTGGGGTCAAAATCTCGTCGACGATAGTTTCGTCAAATTCAAGTGCAGAGCGCACAAGGTTGCTTTCCTGCTCTTCAAGCACGCCCTCGTCCTCAATCTCGTCAATAATCTGCATAAGCTCCTGCTCGGTAACGGAAACGTCCTTGTTTTTGCTTGCGAAAAGCTTGGTTGCACCCTTTTGCAGCAGAAGAAAAAAGGCTGATAACGGGGTGAGAATAAACATCAGAAAGCGCATTACGCCGCCTATTGCAAGGACGAAAGCCTCCGAATGAGCCTTGGCAATTGTCTTTGGCATTATCTCACCGAAAATAAGCACCACAACGGTAATTACTACTGTTGAAACAAGGGGTCCGTTATCCGCAAGAAGAATAGTGAACATTACCGTTGCAAGTGAAGATGTGGCAATGTTTACAATGTTGTTTCCCACAAGTATGGTGGTAAGTGCTTTGTCGTACTTGTCCATTACATACAGCGCAGTTTTTGCCGCCTTGCTGCCCTCGTCCGCCTTTGCTTTGAGGCGGATTCGGTTTGCACAGGTGAAAGCCGTTTCCGAGGCTGAAAAGAAGGATGAAAATAAAATAAGTACTACAATGATTATTATATAAACAAAGGTGTCCATAAAATTCTCCGTTAGGTTTTATTTAGGCAACACCGCACAATCTTTGCGAGGTGTTGCCTTTATTATATTAAAGCACATTTTATGCGGTTAGTCAAGGTGAAATAAACAAATTGATGTTGCAAATTACGGCGGTTTGTAGTAATATTAAAATATCGCATAAAATGAAAGGAAAAATTATGAATAAAATTCTTGAAATACTGAAAAAAGCAATTCACCCAAGGAACTGGAAGTCCCTTTACGCCGAGTACAAGGAGATTTTCAGATATATTTTCTTCGGCGTGCTGACAACGGTGGTTTCTTTTGCCACATATTATATTTTCCGCTGGATTTTTCCCAATGCGGACAGCGTGCCCGTTTTCCTCAGATGGATTTTTAAGCTGACCTCCGCTTTCGGCGTGGAAAGCAACACGGCCTTGCCTGTAATCCTGTCATGGATCTGCTCTGTGACCTTTGCTTATGTTACCAACAGAAAATGGGTCTTTGAAAGCAAGGCAAGGGGCTTCGCCAAGGTAGCGGGGGAGTGCGCTTCCTTTTACGGCGCACGAGTGCTTACCTTATTTGTTGATATTGTTATAATGTATCTTATGGTTGACCTTACGGGAATTGCAAATCCCATTTATGAATTCTTTGCAAAGGCGGTTTCAAGTGTTTTCGTGCTTGTACTTAACTATGTTTTTTCAAAGCTGTTGGTTTTTCGCAAAAAAACCGAAAAAAACTCTTGACAATCGGTTTTTATGTGGTATAATAATATAGTCGGTGTAAATCAAATAAGGTTTACAGTCAGGAGGGTCGGCAATGCCAAAGGATTTGAACACAACCGTTCTTCTTGATTTTTACGGCTCACTGCTTACAGAAAAACAGCGTGAAACTCTTTCCCTTTATTACGAGGCGGATTTGTCGCTGGGAGAAATTTCCGAGGAAACGGGAATTACAAGACAGGGCGTTCTCAATTGCATAAAGAAAAGCGAAGCAAAGCTTGTTGAGCTTGAGGAACAGCTTGGACTTGCCCGCAGACTTCACGAGGTGGACAAGGACATTGTTCAGTTAGAGCGGCTTATTTACGAGGCGAAAATCACGGATAAGTCGGTTATGAGCAGTATTGAGGAAAAGCTGGCTGAAATAAAATCAAAACTATAAGGAGGCTTGCGTATGGCATTTGAGGGTTTATCGGAAAAGCTTGGCAAGGTTTTCAAAAGCTTAAAGGGTCACGGCAAGCTTAGCGAAAAAGACGTCAGGGACGCAATGCGTGAAGTCAGAATGGCGCTGCTTGAAGCGGACGTAAGCTTCAAGGTTGTCAAGGACTTCATCAACACCGTTACCGAAAGAGCCATCGGCTCCGAGGTTATGAACAGCCTTACTCCTGCGCAGCAGGTTATTGATATAGTTCACGAAGAGCTTGTAAAGCTTATGGGCGAAACCAACGTGAAAATCGACTTTCCGTCAAAGCCGCCCTGCGTAATTATGATGTGCGGTCTTCAGGGTGCAGGTAAAACCACCCACTCCGCAAAGCTTGCAAAATGGCTCAAAAAGCAGAACAGACGACCGCTGTTGGTTGCCTGCGACATTTACCGTCCTGCGGCTATCGACCAGCTGAAAATCGTGGGCGAAAAGGCTGAAACTAAGGTTTTTGAAATGGGACAGGAAAACCCCGTCAAAATCGCAAGGGAGAGCGTCAAGTACGCCAAGGACAACGGCTATGACGTTGTTATTCTTGATACGGCAGGCCGTCTGCACATTGACGAGCAGCTTATGGACGAGCTGAAGAACATCAGGGAAGAAACACAGCCAAACGAAATTCTCCTTGTTGTCGACTCAATGACAGGTCAGGACGCAGTTAACGTTGCGAAAAGCTTCAATGAGGCGCTGGAAATCAGCGGCGTAATCCTCACAAAGTTAGACGGCGACACAAGAGGCGGTGCGGCTTTATCCGTACTTGCGGTAACAGGCAAGCCTATCAAGTTCTCGGGTATCGGCGAAAAAATAGACGACCTTGAGCCTTTCCATCCGGACAGAATGGCATCAAGAATCCTCGGTATGGGCGACGTGTTAAGCCTTATTGAAAAGGCGAAAAACACCGTTGATGAAAAGGAACAGCTTCGCCTTGCAAAGAAAATGCAGGAAAACAAGTTCGATATGAACGACTTGCTTGCACAGTTCAATCAGATTGAGAAAATGGGCAGCATAAGCTCCCTTATCAATATGATTCCGGGCATAAGCGGCAAAATCAAGGAAGAGGACATTGACGAAAAGAAAATGCCGAGAACAAAGGCAATCATTATGTCAATGACCAAGGCGGAGCGTGAAAAGCCCTCTATTATCGACGCAAAGCGCAAGCGCAGAATTGCGGCAGGCTCGGGCACAAAGGTTGAGGACGTTAATCAGCTGCTTAAGCAGTTCGATATGATGAAGAAAATGATGAAGCAGATGGGAATGAAGGGCGGCAAGAAAAAGCGCTTCCCGAAATTTCCTATGAATATGGGCGGAATGCCGCCGTTTTAATTGATTTTAATGCAAAAAGGCATTGAATATAAAGATAAACAATTTTATGGAGGAACACAAAAATGGCAGTAAAAATCAGACTTAGAAGAATGGGCGCTAAGAAGGCTCCTATTTACAGAGTAGTAGTTGCAGATTCACGCTTCCCACGCGACGGTCGTTTCATCGAAGAAATCGGTTACTACAACCCCAACGTTGAACCCGCAGAAGTAAAGGTTGACGCTGAAAAGGCACAGACATGGATCAAGAACGGCGCTCAGCCAACCGATACAGTTAAGAGATTACTCAAGAACAACGGTATTATTGGTTAATCTTGCAGCTATTGAGGTTTGCCTCGTAGAAAGGAATCAATATGGAAGAACTTTTAGTAGCAATGGTAGAGGAGCTTGTTGACGATAAGTCCGCAATTTCCGTTACCGTTGATGAGCCTGACGCAGAGGGTACAATCGTTTATCACTTACACGTTGCTCCCGACGATATGGGCAGAGTTATCGGCAAGCAGGGACGTATTGCCAAGGCAATAAGAACGATTATGCGTGCCGGTGCTGTAAGATACAACCAAAAGGTTATGGTTGAAATTGACTGATTAGCTGTTTATGCGGCTAAAAAACTCCATTGCATTTTGTGCAGTGGAGTTTTTTCTTTATGAATGAAGTCTTTTTATCAGCTTATATACCACCGTATTTTCCATAACCAGCGGCGATTTGTGGGCAAAGAAAACAATGCCGTTGCAGGGAGATTCAATTTCCGCAATGATCCTGTTTTCGTAGGGGTGAAGTATTTCCGCTAACAGCTCGCCCTGTACAACATCGTCCCCCGGCTGCTTAAGACGGCGGTAAATTCCGCTTGTGGTGGTGCGGACAGGCATTAAGCCCTCCTCGTCAAGAGTAGTGGCGATATATCCGCCGTGGCACTGATACTTTATCATTCCCATTCTGGAAAGGAAACGCAGTACCGCCTGCACAGCCATCTGAGCGGATTTTTCGTCGATCTGCTCCGTTTCGTTGGTGTAAATTGAAAATGCGCTGGTATTGTGGGTCTGCCAGTTGTAATTGAGCGTGCCCATATCAAAGGGTCTTGGCTTACGCAGACAGATATAGGGCAGACCGAAAAGGTTTGCAAGGCTGGTGCTCTGATAGCCTGTTTCCATCATTCTGACGTGGGGAATGAAATCCCCTTGAATATAAAAGGAAGCAAACTGTATGCCGTACTGATAGCCGCTTACCTTTTCAAAAACGCTGCTTGCAATGCGCTCGGTAGTTTCCCCGAAAGGATTGCCGGGAAATTCACGGTTAATGTCACGGTTGTCCGTTGTCCAAAAGCGCTTTCCGATATTCATTGAGAAATGGTTGAGGGAGGGAATAACCAGTATTTCGTGGTTGTAGCTCATTTTCCCCTGCTTTTCAAGCTCGGTAAGGGCTTTTATCAGCATTGAACAGACGTAAAGCTGCTGAATTTCGTTGCCTCTGATTGCACCCACGATACAGCAGGATTTTTCGCCCTTTCCGAAATGATAGCCCTGAACGTTGAAGCTGCCTCTGTAAGGGGATTCGTAGGTGTAGATTATTTCCTTGTTCATCTTGCACCTCCAAGTATTCTTGCGATAAGGCTGCCTGTTGTAACAATGGGATATTCACGGAGAGTAAACACCATTCCGCTGACCTGAGAGTAAATTTCCTCCTCGATTTCACCCGTGAATGGGTTTACGATGTCGCCAATATGTTCGCCCTTGGTAATGCCTATCCAATGCTTTATTGCGGGGAGAAAAACGCCGTTCTTTTCGGCGTGTATTACCGAAACGTCCCCGTCTGTGGATACCATTGGATTTGACACGGGTTTTGTTTCGCCCGTCCAAATTCCCATATCAGCCATAACCGCAAAAATGCCGTCAAGAATCTGTTCGCCGTATTCCTTTGAAATTCTCATTCCCACGCCCAATTCAACCACAACGGTGGGAACACCTAACTCGTTCATTGTGTAGGAAAGGGAGGAGGGCTTTACGGCGCTGCTGTTTGCCACCCAGATAAAGTCGGTGTTCAGCTTTTTGGCATATTTCATCAGCTTTACCGAATTTTCGGGCGCAACTCTCACCTGGGGTATTTCGCAGAGAAAAACGTCGCTGGAATGAATATCAATGCACAAATCGGCGCCCGCAATGTCATTTACCACCATGTGGGCAACGTGCTCTGCCATTGCGCCTGTTTCGCTGCCGGGGAAAATCCTGTTCATATCCAAATCGAACAGGGGAACGGACCGTGAAATTGCGTCAACGCCAAGTGGATTTAGGGCGGGATAAACGTCGACGATACCCGAAAGATTGCCCATATTGGCGTTTATGCGGCGGATAAGCTCGTAGCAGACGTACTGCCCCTCAATTTCATCACCGTGAGTGCCTGTTACAATGCAGATACGCTTTTCATCGCCGCTTAGCTCCTTTGGGGCAAGGCGGTTCTTTTTTATGGTCATGCTTT
>JBJERI010000019.1:0-19639 GCA_051882195.1 Ruminiclostridium sp.
AAACAGTGCAGCTTTCAGCCGCCGCCGCATTTACCGTAAGCACCTCGTTTCCTGCAAGAGCATAAGCCTCTCCGAAAATATCCCCCTCCGATAAATGAGCGAAAATGCTTTTCGCTCCGAGAAAGTCGTAGCTTTCAATATTCACGCTGCCCTTTAAAACAACGCCTATTTTGCTTAATTTTTCTCCTGCACGGAAAATTATTTCGTCCTTTTCAAAGTCCTTTTCCCTATATTCAAGACATTCAAGCAGTTTGCTCAGTTCATTTTTGTCAATATCCCCGAACAAATGGGATTTTTGCAGCAATTGGTAATTCATTTTTCCTCTTTCGTTGTAAAAACAACATACTTTTTTCGTTAATTATATTATAATCAGCTTGTAAAGTCAATAAACAAGCAGAAAGGATATAATTATGAAAAGAAAAATTATCGAGATAAACGAAGAAAAATGCAACGGCTGCGGCGCTTGTGCAAAGGCCTGTCACGAGGGCGCAATCGGTATGGTAAACGGAAAGGCAAAGCTGCTCCGTGACGATTACTGTGACGGATTGGGGGACTGCCTGCCCGCTTGTCCCACAAATGCAATAACCTTTGTGGAAAGGGAAGCCCTCGCCTATAACGAGGAGGCTGTGATTGCGGCAAAAAAGGCAAAGGAGCATAAGAGTGAGTGCGGCTGTCCCGGGGGACGGGCAATGGCGCTTAACCGTGAGGAAAAGCCTGCGGAAACCGCCTGCAATGTTTCCTCGCAGTTAAGGACGTGGCCTGTGCAGATTAAGCTTGCAGCGGTAAATGCGCCTTATTTTGACGGGGCAAACCTGCTTATTGCGGCTGACTGCTCTGCTTACGCCTACGGCAATTTCCACAATGATTTTATCAGAAACAAGGTGTGCCTTATAGGCTGTCCCAAACTTGACAGCACCGATTACAGCGAAAAGCTTACCGAAATAATCAGCAGGAACGACATAAAAAGCGTTACCGTGGTGAGAATGGAAGTGCCTTGCTGCGGCGGAATTGAAATGATGGCGAAAAAGGCAATACAAAACAGCGGAAAGTTTATTCCGTGGAATGTGGTGACGATTTCGCTGGACGGAAGAATTATTGAATAAAAGATTGAGCCTCCCAGATAAAAGGGAGGCTCAACTTATTTTATGCTTTACTTAACGTCCTTATAATCAACATCAATTGCGCTTGCTTCAAGCATTGCTTTATCCAGATTATCCTTTGCTCTGTTCATTACCTTTTTAACCACAACAGAAAGGTAAATAATCGAGAACAAATCCCACACGCCGTTTACAAGGAAGGCAATTCCGATAAACAGCATAAGCGCTTCAGCCGCACCGAATGGATTTACCAGCGTAAGAACGCCCAGCACAAGAACAAGCAGTGAGCTTATAAGCTCCACAAGCCAGAATTTCGTTTTCAGCCGCATAAAATCAAAGGTATACTGCACCTTCAAAATGCCGCTTATAATAAGGATTATTCCAAGGCAAACGGAAATAAGGCTTGCGATAAGAACAGGGTTTGCAAGGAAATACACGCCGAAGCCGATAAAGGCTGCGCCTTGAACTAAGGCAAAGGAGCCGAAAATTTCGTGTACGGGGGAGGCAAAGTAGTGGATAATTCGGATAATGCCCCATATACAGAGAATAATGCCCAGCGCCCAGCAGATAAATTCGCTTGCCTTTGCGGGATAGATTACCATAAGCAGACCTAAAATTATTATTGCGCCGTCTGCGAAAATAAGCTCCCGCTTTATGCTTTTGGTGTTTTCACCGATTTTCGGGTCAAGAAAACTCATAATGTTTCACCTTTCAAAAAAATTGTCCGCAGAGTAAGCCCTGCGGACAAAATCATCAGCCAACGTTTTGCACCGCTGGATTTATTATTGACTTAAAACGACTTCAAAATCAAAGCTCAACAACGATTTCGTTTACGTCCTTGAGGATTTCTGCAAGGATAAGCTTGCCCTCGATCTTTTCGCCGTTTACTGTAACAGCCTTAACGCCGTGCTGTGAGCCGTTTGGATTCTTTACTGTAACGTTGAGAGTCTTGCCTCTGAATACCTTTGTAAAGGTGTATTCCTTCCATTCCGACGGGATAGACGGGTCGATTACGATACCCTTTGTTTCGGGCTTAAGACCGAGAATACCCTCTGTTGTACCAACCATAACGGTTGAAGCCGTACCTGTGAGCCAGTGAACGTGCGCACGGCCTGCAAATGGACTGTCCTTGCCCTCCACAAACTGACCGTAAACGTATGGTTCAAGTACTCTGCCCTCAGCGCTGTTGTTGTAGGTTGCGGGAGCGGCTTCCTTCCAGTACTTGTACGCTCTGTCGCCGTGACCGAGGAGGGATTCAGCCAGAATGAGCCAGCCCTGGGGCTGTGAGAAGATACCTGCGTTTTCCTTTGTGCAGGCATTGAAGCACATCATAAGAGCGCCGTCAAAGCCGTGATCCTTGTAAGGGGGATACATAACCATTGCGCCGTATGGAGTGTTAAGCTCTCTTTCAACGCTGTCCATAGCCTTTTCGCCCTGTTCCTTGGTTGCAAAGCCGGAGATAACCGACCAGGACTGGGGATTCAGCCACATTGAAGCCTCGGGGTCTGTTCTCTGACCGATAACTGTGCCGTCCTCCTTGTAGCCTCTGATCCATCTGTCCTCGTTCCAGCAGTCCGCAAGGATCGTATCAAGCTTTGCGCTGATTTCATCAAGGTACTTGATGTATTCGGTATCGTTCTTTTCAACTGCGTATGTGCGGAGAATCTTGATAGCGTAAACAAGCTGGAATGCAACGAAGGTGGATTCGCCCTTCTTGCCAAGACGTAAGCAGTCGTTCCAGTCAGCGTGGAGACCTGCGGGCATACCGTGGTTGCCCAGATGGTTCATTGAGAAGTCGATTGCTCTCTTTAAGTGGTCGTAAACAGTGCCCTTTTCGCCGTCGTTAGCGTAGGAGATTTCCTCGTCAAGGAATGCGGAGTTGCCGCTTTCGGAAATGTACTTGTAAACCGTCGGGAACAGCCATAAAGCATCGTCTGCACGGTAGCTCGGGTGACCTGTTTCCTTAGCGTAAGGCGTATTCTCGTCATTCTCGTCGGGGTGGTTTTCCTGTCCTGCCTTATGAGTATATTTTACAAGGGGCAGACCTGCGCCGTTTGTAACCTGTGCGGAAAGCATAAACTTGATCTGCTCGTAAGCCATTTCGGGAGCAAGGTGGATAATACCCTGAATATCCTGTACAGTATCGCGGTAGCCGAAGCCGTTTCTAAGACCGCAGTACTGGAAGGAAGCGGCTCTTGACCATGTAAAGGTAATGAAGCAGTTGTATGCGTTCCATACGTTTACCATGTTGTTGAAGTCCTCGTCGGGAGTGTGAACCTGCAGGTTGTTCAGCTTGCTGTGCCAGTAGTTCTTCAGCTCTGCAAGCTCCTTGTCAACAACGGAAGCGTCCTCGTATCTTGCAATGATTTCTCTTGCAACATTTTCGGGCTTCTGACCCAGAACATAAACGAGAGTCTTTGACTCGCCGGGCTTTAAGGTAATGTCGGACTGTAAAGCGCCGCAGGAGTTGGTGTTGTAGTTAAGGTCGTTGCCAAGACCCTCGGCAATTCCAACAGGGTTAGCGTAGCTGTGATAGCAGCCTACGAACTTGTCACGGTCGCCGCAGTACTTGTCAACCTTTGCGCCTGCAACGCCGAGGAAACGCTCGTTATTGGGGTTCTTGAACACCTCGTTCTGCTTCTGGAGAATGAAGTTGTCCTTGAAATATGTGTGTGTAATGAACAGTGTGTACTGGAGGTTAACCTGGTCCTGCTCGTAGTTGTTGTCGTTTACGAATTCGCAGTAGCCTGTAACGCTCAGCTTTCTTTCAACTGTATCGTTGTTGGTGATTGTAGCTCTCCATACCTCGTATGTAGCGTCCTTTGGAACATAGTAGAGAACAGAGGACTTGATTCCGGTGTATTCGGAAATGATTTCTGTGTAGGCTGTGCCGTGGTGACACTCGCTCTTGTACTTGTCAAGGGGCTTGCATACGGGAGCCCATGAAGCGGACCAGTAATCGCCCGATTCAGCGTCCTTGATGTAAACGTATCTGCCCGGCTGGTCTGTTGCCACAGAGTTGAAGCGGTAGCGGATTACACGTCCGTTTGCGCCTGATTTTACGAAGCTGTAGCCGCCTGCGTTGTTGGAGATGATTGCGCCGTATTCGGGGGAGCCGAGGTAGTTTGCCCATGCCGACGGTGTGTCGGGACGGGTGATGACGTATTCTTTATTTTTTTCGTCAAAGTAACCGTAGTTCATTGGTATTTCCTCCTGATATTTATTGCGGTAAAGCGAGAAATAATCACGCTTTGACCCTTTATTTCCTGTTCGATAATACAATTATAACATAAATCGATTACAATACAAGGGCGGTATTTTAACCAAAGATTTATTGAAATATTTGTGCATTTCTGACTAAAATGCTATTTCCTTGATTTTACAGCCAACACAAGGCGGTTTTCGGCTTTAAATGGCGGACGGGTCAGTATTTTTTACAAATTCTTTACTTTATTTAAAAGTATAATTATTCATTTCAGAGTTGCAAAGCGGCATATAAAGTGCTATAATAACAATTATAATTGATAAAACTATGCTCCGAAAGGAAACGTAAATGCGTATAGTTTCACTTATTGAAAATACAGCCTCTACCGAAAAGCTCCGTGCCGAGCATGGTCTTTCGCTATATATAGAGCATAACGGCGAGAAAATCCTTATGGATACGGGCGCAGGCAGCGCTTTTATGGACAACGCAAGGCGTATGGGAATTGACCTTGCGGGAGTGAAAAGGGTGGTAATTTCCCATAACCACAACGACCACACAGGGGGTCTTGAAGCGCTTTTAAAGCGGAAAAAGGACGTTACCGTTTATGCCAAAAAGGCGGCTCTTGACGATTTTTTCTGCAAGGCAGGGTTCATAAAAGTACCGATCAGTCAGATAAAGCAGCTTTACAAGCGTTATCCCGACAATTTCGTTTTCTACAACAGGTTCACCGAAATTACAAAGGGCTTTTATATGGTGACAAACGAGGTTGAGGACAAGTCCATGTACTGCCAGTCAAAGCAGCTTTATATGAAGGAAGAGGGCAAGTTTGTCCACGACGAATACAGACACGAAGCCTTTGCGGTGGTTTTTCCGGGTGAAGACGAGCGGAAGGGCTGCGTTGTAATTTCAAGCTGCTCCCACTGCGGCATTGTGAATATTCTTAACACGGTAAGAAGCCTTTGGAAAGGCGTGCCCGTCCTTGCGGTAATCGGCGGCTTTCACTTAATGGGCAGCTCTACGAAAAATCTTTGCTGCACAGCTGAATTTGTTCAGAAAACGGTGCAGGAAATCAAGAAAATGGATATAGGCAGCATTTTCACCTGCCACTGCACAGGCTTAAAGGGCTACGAGCTGCTTAAATCGGGCTTAAAGGATCAGATTCAATATTTTCAGACAGGGGAGGAACTGTTGTTTTGAATATACTTGTTATCGGCTGCGGCAGAGTCGGAGCAAATCTTGCCGCCGAGCTTTCAAAAAAAGGACACGACGTTTCGGTGCTTGCAAGAACAAAGGCGGAGCTTGACAATCTTTCGGAAAATTTCAGAGGAATTTCCTTTACGGGAGTTCCTTTCGACAACGACAGCCTTATGCAGGCCGGAATTGCAAGCTGCGACGCCGTATGCGCCGTTACAAACGATGACAATATAAATATAATGGTAGCCCAGCTTGCACAGGAAATCTACAAGATACCTACTGTAATCACACGAATTTTAGACCCCGAAAAGGAGGACATCTATACCGCCTTCGGGCTTAAATCCGTCTGCCCCACAAAGCTTACCATTGACGCTCTGATTACGTCCCTTGACGAATTTGACGAGGAAAAATACCTGCAGTACGGCAATCATACGCTGAAATTCTTCACAACAAAGCTGCCCAAGGAATTTATCGGGCAGAAAATCCTTGACATTGACTTTGAGGACAACGAAATACTGTATGCAATCATTCACGGGGACGGTACAATAAAGCTTGTAAACAACTATAACGTTATTTTACAGGAGGGGGATACGCTGGTATTCTCCAAGGTAGTGGATTAAAGGAGAAATTATGTCAACAAAAGCAATAATCGTAGGCGGCGGCAAAATCGGCTACTACCTTACAAAAACACTTTCGGAAAACGACTACGACCTTTCCCTTGTGGAGGTTGACAAGGAAATAAGCAGGCAGGTGGCAAATACCCTTGACGCAACGGTTGTATGGGGGGACGGCACCAGCGCAACTACTCTTGAAAAGGCGGGAGCGAAAAACTGCGACGCCGTAATTGCGGTAACGGGACGGGACGAGTCCAACCTGATAATTTGTCAGATGGCGAAAAAGATGTTCAACGTGCCCAAAACAGTAGCAAAGGTCAATAACCCCAAAAACGTTGACGCTCTTAAAAAACTGGGAGTGGATATTGCGGTTTCGGGCACGGAGCTGATTATCCGCAACCTTGAACACGAGGTTGACAACAGCAGAATTAAGGAGCTTATCCCATTAAACGACGGAAAGGCGGCGGTTTTTGAAGTTAAGCTGCCAAGCGATTACGTTTACGACGGACGGGAGCTCAGCGACATAAGACTGCCCGAGGGCTGCAACATTATTTCTATACAAAGACGGGACGAATTTATTATTCCCCGAGGCAAAACCAAGCTTATGAGCGATGATATGTTGTTAATTGTATCCACAACAAGCGTTGCAAACGAGGTAAAAAGGGTATTAAAACTAAAAAAATGACGAAATTTCAAGATTTTTCAAGTTTTTTCTTGAAATCAGCGGTATAAGTGTGTATAATTATATGTGAGATAAAATTATATAAACAAGACATTAGGAAGGATGGAGATTATGCAGTCACCCTACACAGCAGAAGAGCTGGCACGTCAGCTCAAAGGAATTCTGGAGTTTGACTTCCGCACATCACCCAAGGAGGCTACAAACACACAGATCTACAAAGCGCTTTCCAAGATAGTTGTTAATCATCTTAAGGAAAAGCGCCACATGTTCATGACAAAGAACAATTCAGAGGGCAAAAAGCAGGTTTATTACATTTCAATGGAGTTCCTTATGGGACGTTCATTAAAGACAAGTCTGTTCAATCTTGGTATGAACGAGGAGGCTGAAAAGGCGTTAAAGTCCGAGTTCGGCGTAAAGATTGACAGCATTTATGAGGAAGAGCCCGACGCAGGTCTTGGCAACGGCGGTCTTGGAAGACTGGCTGCCTGCTATATGGACGGTATGGCAACCTGTGCATATCCTGCAACAGGCTACTCCATTCTTTACGAATACGGCATTTTCAAGCAGAAAATAATCGACGGCTGGCAGACCGAACTTCCCGATAACTGGCTGCCCGGCGGCGAGGTTTGGCTTGTTCCAGTGCCCGACCAGGCTATCGAGGTTCACTTTGACGGCGAAATCAGAGAAAGCTGGGACAACGACTATCATCACGTTGAACACGTCAACTACCAGACGGTAAGCGCCGTTCCTTACGATATGTATATTTCGGGCTATGACAGCGAGGGCGTTTCAAAGCTTCGTCTGTGGAGCGCACAGTCAATGTCCTTTGATATGAGCGCTTTCAACACAGGCAACTACGCAAGCGCTTTAGGCGCAAACAACATTGCTCACGCTCTTA
The DNA here is from genome assembly GCA_051882195.1 of Ruminiclostridium sp. GTDB lineage: Bacteria > Bacillota > Clostridia > Oscillospirales > Ruminococcaceae > Ruminiclostridium_E. Next base: position 7,691 of record JBJERI010000019.1, read on the forward strand.
CAAAGGTGCTTTATCCTAACGATAACCACCTTGAGGGCAAGGCTCTCCGTCTGCGTCAGCAGTACTTTATGTGCGCCGCTTCCGTTGGCGATATTGTAATGCGTCACATGAACACCTACGGCACACTTGACAACCTCCACGAAAAGGCTGCTATTCACATTAACGATACTCACCCAACACTTGCAGTCCCCGAGCTTATGAGAATACTCCTTGACGACTGCGGTTACAGCTGGTCAAAGGCTTGGCACATTGTTTCCAACACCTTTGCCTACACCAACCACACTGTTATGGCAGAGGCTCTTGAAAAGTGGGACGAGGACCTTATGAAGAGAATCCTCCCAAGAATTTATGCTATTATCTGCGAAATCAACCGCCGCTACTGCGAGGGTCTTTCCAACAGAATCGGCGATCCCGCAAGAGTTGAAAGAATGTCAATCGTACGCAACAGACAGGTAAGAATGGCTAATCTGTGCATTGACGCTTCCCACTCCGTAAACGGCGTTTCAAAGCTGCACAGCGAAATTATCAAGGATTCAGTATTCCACGACGAATTTGAGGATAAGCCGGTTAAGTTCAAGAACGTTACAAACGGTATCGCATACAGAAGATGGCTGCTCCAGTCCAACCCCGGACTTACAAAGCTGCTTTCCGAAACAATAGGAACAGGCTTTAAGAAGGACGCCTCCGAGCTTTCAAGACTGCGTATGTTTGAAAACGACTCCGCCGTTCTTGAGGGACTTGCAAAGGTAAAGAAGGAAAACAAGGAGCGCTTTGCAAAGTACGTTCTTAACACAACAGGCACAAAGCTGAACACAGACAGCATTTTTGACGTTCAGGTAAAGCGCCTTCACGAATACAAGCGCCAGCAGCTCAACGCTCTGAACATTCTTGCTGAATACAATTACCTCTGCAACAACCCCGACGCAGACTTTGTTCCAAAGACCTACATCTTCGCTTCAAAGGCTGCCCCCGGATACTATATGGCAAAGCAGATCATCAAGATGATTTGGTGCATTGGCGAGGAGCTTAAGAAAAATCCAAAGCTTAACGAAAAGCTGTCGGTTATCTTCCTTGAGGATTACCGTGTTACATTGTCCGAAATACTTATGCCTGCCGCAGAAATTTCCGAGCAGATTTCACTTGCAGGTACAGAGGCAAGCGGCACGGGCAATATGAAGCTGATGCTTAACGGCGCAATTACAATGGGTACTTATGACGGCGCAAACGTTGAAATTCACGACCAGGTAGGCGACGACAACATCTTCATTTTCGGTATGAGTACACCCGAGGTAAATATCGCTCAGGCAAACGGCTACAAGCCCGAAAACATCTACAACAGCAATCCTGTTATTTCCGCCGCTATCAACAGAATGTACTCGGGCATTAACGGCGCTAAGTTTGACGAGGTTGCAAACGCTATCAGATACACCGACAGATATATGTGCCTTGCAGACTTCCAGAGCTATCAGGACGCTCAGGCAAAGGCAAGAGAGACATACAAAAACAAAGAAAAGTGGAACAAAATGTCCCTCAACAATATTGCAGGAGCAGGCGTATTCTCCGCAGACCGTGCAGTTACAGACTACGCGCGTGACATCTGGAGATTATTCTGATAATAATTCGGCATATTGCTCTTTTGCAATATGCCGTTTTTATGCAAAAATCAGGAAAGGAATTTCTTTATGCTTTGCCCCATTTACGATTGCTTTGATAAAAATTACAAATCGCCATTTGGCGCTGTTGAACAATTTACCGACTGCAGCTATACCCTTCGTTTCGACAAGAGCATTTACCCTACGGACGTAATTCTTGTAATGTACCGTCCCGGCTTCAAGGAGAAGTTTATTCCCCTTGAAAAAACGGGGGAAACCGACGAATACAACGAGTTTTCCTGTATTCACACCCCGCAGGATTTAGGTCTGCACCAATATTATTTTATGCTGACCCTTAACGGCAACCGCCGCTACATCAAGCGTCACGGCGCAAGCGAGGGCGTTTTCGAGGGGGAGGAGCTGTTTCAGCTGACGGTTTACAAGCAGGGATTTACAACCCCCGAATGGCTTAAGGGCGGCGTAATGTATCAGATTTTCCCCGACCGTTTCTCAAAGGGCCGCAGAGCGTTCAATACCAAGCCTGATTATCCCTCCGACCGCAAAATGCATACAAAGTGGAGGGAAACTCCTGACTGGCGCCCCGACCACAACGGACTTATAACCAACAACGACTATTTCGGCGGCGATTTAAAGGGAATTGAGCAAAAGCTGGATTATCTCCGTGGTTTAGGCATTACGGTGATTTACCTTAATCCTATTTTCGAGAGCCACGAAAACCACCGCTACAATACCGCCAACTATGAAAAAATCGACCCTATGCTTGGCACCGAGGCGGATTTCAGACAGCTTTGCAAAACCGCCGAAAGCAAGGGCATAAAAATTATCCTTGACGGCGTATTTTCCCACACGGGCGCAGATTCAATCTACTTCAACAAATTCGGAAGATACGGGGAGCATACGGGCGCTTACCGCGACCCCGAAAGCAAGTACAGAGAATGGTACAGCTTTATAAGATACCCCGAAACCTATGAATCATGGTGGGGCATTACCACCCTGCCAAACGTCAACGAAAACAATCCTGCCTACACCCAGTATATCTGCGGCGAGGGCGGCATTTTGCAGAAATGGATAGACGCAGGCGCAAGCGGCTGGCGACTGGACGTTGCGGACGAGCTGCCCGACGAATTTCTTGACAATCTCCGCAAGGCGGTAAAGGCAAAGGGAGAGGACAAGGTGATTTACGGCGAGGTATGGGAGGACGCTTCCAACAAGGAAAGCTACGGCGTCCGCAGACGTTATCTCACAGGCTATCAGCTTGACAGCGTTATGAATTATCCCTTTAAGGAAATTATACTGAATTACGTCAAGTATTCCGACCCAAAGCCCCTTGTTGACGGCATAATGACCATTGTGGAGCATTATCCCAAGCCCTGCGTTGATGTGCTGATGAATTTCCTTTCCACCCACGATACCGAACGTGCCATTACAAGGCTTGCAGGAGAGGAAGTGGGCTGGCACGACAGGGAGTGGCAGGCTGAGCGCTATTTGTCCGACTGGCAGTACGTTTACGGCGTTACCCTTATGAAATGCGCAATGGTGCTGCAATTCTTCCTGCCGGGTATTCCCTGTATTTATTACGGCGACGAGGCAGGACAGGAGGGCTACAAGGACCCATTTAACCGCCGCACTTATCCTTGGGGAGCTGAGAATTTCGAGCTGGTGGACTTTACAAGAGAGCTTTCCGCCATAAGGCATACCTGCAAGGGCTTTGCTCACGGGGATATAAGGTTTATTGAGGCAACAAGGGATTATGTGATTTTCAGACGCTTTGACGAGGAAATAGGCGAGGGCGCTGTGGTTTTCCTCAACAAGTCGAAAAATGCACAGAAATTCTCCCTTTCAACAGCAATTCAGGGCTGTACTTCGTTCAGACTGATGCGCTCAAAGCACGGCGGCCCAAGAACACTGGGAAAAATTATGATTTCGCCCTTTGATTACGAGGTTGTGGAGATTAAGACAAAATAAGTTGAGCCTGAAAAGATTGCGGTCTTTTCAGGCTTTTTGTTGTTACATAAGTAAATGGGAATTTATCTTAACGTTTTTCATAAAATACCAATGTCATATTCTCGTTTATTTCTTCCGCTTTGCCGGTTCTTTTATATCCGATTTTTTCATACAAATGACAATTTCCTGCCTCTTGCAGGATAGTATCAAGAAACCATCTTTCAACTTCGCTATGCATTTTTTCTATTTCCAACAATGCTTGCTGTGCTATTCCCTGACCCTGATACCGTGGATGCACTGCTAATGCAGATATTCTGCAGCTTTTGCTTTCAGGGTACAGACTTATTCTGACTGCTCCCGTCGGTACTCCGTTTTTCATGAAAATATAGCCTTTTGTACCCGTCCGAGTATATTTTCGCAAAACTGTATCTTTACTTTCCATATATGGATTTGAATTATCATCATGATATTTTTCGTACAATGGCTTGTACGCTGCCTGCTGTATTTCAAATACAGTATCAATATCACTTTCTCTGAACTCTACGATTTCCATATTGTTCGCCCTCACATATTCCAATTTATCTTCCGTCAATATTACAAAGTCACCCTTGACCGGTCGTCAAAAGTGACTTTGTATTATCTCAATATGCCGCCCCAAAAGGCAGACTGATTATTTTTTCTTTTTAAGTCTATCCTTAAAGGGATTTTTAAACCTCTTTTTCTTCTTCAGCTTTGCCTCTTCCTCGGCTATGCGCTTTTCCTCACGCTGTTTTTCGTGAAGCTCGTGCATTGTCTGAATTTCCCCCGTTTCGTCATCTATAAAGGCAACCTTGCGGTAAACGTTGGAGTCGCTTGGCAATCCCTTTTTCTCAAGGCGCTTGGTTATCTTGCCCTTGCAGAAGGAGTAAATTACCGCAAACAGCGGAATACCGATAATAAGTCCCACGAAGCCGAACAGACTTTGTCCAAGAAGAATTGCGAAAATAACCCAGAAGCTGGATAAGCCTGTGGTATCTCCAAGGATTTTCGGGCTGATAACGTTGCCGTCCAGCTGCTGGAGTACGACTACCATTATTATAAAGTAAAGGCAGGTGAGAGGGTCCTCCATAAGTATCAGCAGTGCGCTTGGCACAGCGCCGATAATGGGCCCGAAATAGGGGATAATGTTGAACACCGCCATAAGCACCGAAACCAGCATTGTGTAAGGCATATTGAAAATGGTCATGAGAATGAAGAACATTACGCCCATAATCAAAGAGTCAATAATCTTTCCCGTGAAAAAGCCGCCGAACTTTATGTTTATCTCACGCATATTGCGGAGTATCGTGTTGGTGGTTTTGGGCTTTAAAAAGGCGTAAAGGGCTTTCTTTATCTGCGCCGCAAAAAGCTCCTTGTGATAAAGGAAGTAAATGCTGATAATAAAGCCTAAAATTACGTTTAAGAACGCTCCGATAACGCTCATCAATCCCGAGGAAACCGTACCTACAATGTCCGTCATCTGGGGCAGAATGGAGGTTTTCAGCCAGTCCATAAAATAGGTGGTGATATTGCTGAAAAACTCTGAAACGGCGTTTCTTACATCGGGATAATTTTCAAGTAATTGGGTGAGCCATTCGTTGGTTTCCTGAATATATAACGGCATATTATTGTTGATAAGAATCTGCACCGTTTCAAGAAGCTGCGGAATTACCGCAAACAGCAGTCCCACAAACAATATAATTGCTAAAAGAATGGTAGCCGCAACGCTGAGAGCACGGCAGGCTTTCTTTATTTTAAGGGTGTTGTCCTCGGGTATTGCGGCAGGATTTTCCTTAATCAGCCTTGCTTTTTTTCTTTTGTCCATTGCAAAGGCAATTTTGCGGAAGCAGCTTTTCTCAAAGAATGTGGCAATAGGCGAAAGCACATAGGCGATAATAAAGCCCATTACAAGGGGCATAAGCATATTCCACACAGCGCCGATTGCTTCTGCGATAGAATTGTAGTTGTCAACAGCCACAAAGAAAACAGTTCCCGCAACAATTACGGCGAAGGCTGTAATTCCCCAATGGAGATATTTTTTGTCCCATTTGAAATTCATAGACAGTTTTCCTTTTAGTAAAGATTTTATATAATTATATAACTTTTTTTATTCGGTGTCAACCGAAAAAATTGAGGAATATTACCAAAAAGGCGTAATATAAAAACAGGACCGAGTTTACGGTCCTGTCAGTTTATTTCCGTCTGCGCTTCAAGGCAAAAATCACAAGCGCCGAGCCTGCTGCGGCGGTCAATCCGATTACATTTACCGGTACGTTTGTAACAGGGTTGGGGTCGGAGGCTGAGCCGCCCGAATTGCTGCTGCCTCCTGAGCTGCTGCCGTTTTCATCATCGTCGATTACAGCGTCCGAATCGTCATCATCATCTGGGATATCGTCATCGTCCGTATCGTCATAATCATCGTCCGTGTCATCGTAATCATCGTCGTAGCTGTCGTCATCGTCATAATCATCGTCCGTGGTGTCGTCATCGTCGGTATCATCATCCGAGGCGTCGTCATCGTCGGTATCATCGTCCGAGGTGTCGTCGTCTGTTGTGTCATCGTCGTCCGTGTCGTCCTCGTCCTCGGTATCGTCATCGTCCTCATCGTCCGGGACAAGCTCTTCTTCCTCGTCCTCATCGGAAGTGGTGACGGTGGGTTTTGTGGTTTTTGAAGTGGTTGTTGTGGCTGTGCCTGCACGGACGAATTTTCCCGATACTGTAACGTCCGATTCAGGCATTGTAAAGGAATAGGTCACCGTTGATCCGGTTACAGAAACGGGAGAGGCAATAACCTCCTTTGTGTTATCCCCTGTATAGTAAACCTTGATTTCCTCAATTTCGTTGCCCGTTGTGGGAGTAGCCGCAATAAGCACCTGCGTGCCTGCCGAAGCCTTAATGCGGGAAATGGTCATTACGCCTCCTGCTGTGTTGTTTACCATAGAGGAAATGTTGTATTCCTTTTCGGAGAAAATAGGCGATACCACAACATCGCTTTCGGGCATTACAAAGGTAAACGAAGAGGTGGTGGAAACAACGCCGCCGTCGCTTGAACGCACAACTGTAATTCCCGTAAGGTCATAGTTTGAAACATTGGTTGTTGTTGAAACAGAAATCTGTATGGTTTCGCCCGGGTAGGCAAGGGATTTATCCGAAACGACCGTTCCTGCCGCCGAGGCTGTAATCAGAATTGAATATGCCTTCTTGGTATTTGTGCCGAAATAGGGATAGCCTGCGTTTACAGTATCCGAGTTTGTCCAGGATTTGAGCATAGGATTTCCCGCCGCATAGCTGTTCAGCCGCTCAACAAGGTCTGCCGACTTCATCTGTGATGCGTTCATTCCCGTAAGTCCCGCAAGGTAGTTTATATTGGTGAAATTGGGGTAGAATGCAACGTAAAGATTGTATTGATATGATGAAGTGCCGCCGTACTGGCTGTACTGGGTATCATAGAAGCAGTTGTAGACATTGGTTGTGGAGGTGATTTCTCCGTGGATTGCGCCGCCCTTTTCAGTGCTTGAGGAGCAGTTTACGTTAGCGGCATTGTAGCAGTTGGCGATTGCAGACGAGCCGAACTGGGAATAAACGTCATAGCCGAAAATACCGCCTGTTTTATATGCAACGGAAGCGTCTTTTGAAACGTTTGTTACTGTGCCTATATTGTAGCAGTTGAAGATTGAGCCGCCGTTTATCTGACCTGCAATTCCGCCTATGCCTGAATGCTTGCCCGAAACGCTTCCTGCGTTGACGCAGTTCAGTATCTGTGCGCCGCTTCCCACATAGCCTGCAATTCCGCCAACGTTGGAGGAGCTGTTCTGATTTGTTGAGATTACCGCGCCGCTGTTTGTGCAGCTGTCAATAATTCCCGAAGCAAAATAGCCTACTATTGAGCCCACATAGGAATTGCCCGAAACGCTGCTCTTTGCGTCAATGGCAACATTCTTGATCGTTGCGCCGTTGATGTAGGTGAAAAGTCCTGCGTTGTCGGAGGTGGAAACGGTTTTCAGACCGCATATTGCATAGCCTGCGCCGTCAAAGGTACCCTTGAAATAGCTTGTGGTGTTGCCAATAGGGGAGAAGCCCTTGCTTACCGTAATATTTGAGGCGAGAGCAACGGTTTTTCCATCAAAGGCAACGCCCTCTGAAACCAGCTTTGACAGCTTTTCAAGTCCCTGAGAGTCGGTTATGTAGTAAAGGGAAAGAGTGGTGTTGCTTTCGTAGTCGTTGATATTGGCAGACTGAACTTCGGGTACAACAGGAGCAGGCTCTGTGGTTGTGCCGCTTGATTCATCGTTGATTATGGGAGCCATTGTTGTGGTGTTTACAATTGATTCCTCGGGAGTTTCGGGGACGGATGTGGTGTCGGATATATTTTCCGAGGAGTAGGGCGGAGTGGTTTCGGGAGGATTTTCAGACGTGGAAACGTCTGTGACGTCCCCCGAAGCGCCGATTATAAGCAGAGCCGTTTCGGTTTCGCCGTTGGCGCTTGCAGAAATTCCCCAGAATACGAGCAATATGAAAAATACAAATGCAGCTGCAATTGTAATGAACTTTAATGCATTTTTGAAAGCTGACAAAATATCACCTCAGATACATAATTATACATCTTTACTATATCACAAACAGGCTTGAAATGTCAATATTTATTCCATAATTATAATGAAAAAAAGTCAGTAATTTCATTCTCATATCTGACGGGATTTTTATAGTAGCTTTCCGCATGGTCTGCGTCCTCAAAAAGCACAAGCTTTTTTCTTCCCTTGCAGGCGGCGTAATTTTCGGCGCTCATTTTTTTATCGATAAAGCCGTCCTTTTCTCCGTGAATAAACAGTACGGGAATATCCGATTGTGAAAGGCATTTTCTTGTATCGCGCTGTCTGAAATGCCAGCCGCAGATAATTCCGCAGAGCAGATTTGCCGCAGGAATGAGGGGTATGGGCGGCAGGTGAAACCACATTTTTATGACCTTGCTGAACTGCTCGTAAGCGGTGGTATAGCCGCAGTCCGCAACAATTCCCTTAACGTTTTCGGGAAGCTTTTCCCCGGTTGTCATCAGCGCTGTTGCACAGCCCATTGAAACGCCGTGAAAATATATTTCGCTGTCGCTGCCAAACAGGCTCAGGGCAAGCTTCACCCATTTTACGGCGTCCTTGCTGTCCATTGTTCCGTAGGTAATGAATTTACCCTCGCTTTCCCCGTGGGCTCGCAGGTCAACCGCAAGAATATTGAAACCCTTTTCATGCCAGAATTTAAAAAAGGGCGCAAATTCCCGCACATGGTTTGATGTGTAGCCGTGAAAAAGGATAACCGTCCTATGGGATTCGCTTTCGGCAGGCATTGCAAAGCCCTTCAGCTTAAGTCCGTCAAAGCTTGTTATCTGATAAGGGGCAAATTTGTCCTTATTGTCAAAATACCACTGCTTCCGCCTTTTTATTTCATCGGAATCGGTATCGCGGATTACAGCGCTTTGGGACGTTCCCTTGTCCTCTTTTCTGTAAACCGCAAATTTAAGCAGATAAAATGCGCCTATAAAAACAGCGGCGATAATAACCGCCGCTGCTGTAAGTAAAATCGGTATTAGCATTACTTGCTCTTCTTGGAAGTCTTGCAGGTTTTTGCCGCCTTTGGAGCTTCAGCCTTAACCTCAGCCTTGGGAGCTGCTGCCTTTACCTCAGCCTTGGGAGCTGCTGCCTTTACCTCAGCCTTGGGAGCTGCTGCCTTAACTTCAGCCGTAGGAGCTGCTGCCTTAACTTCAGCCGTAGGAGCTGCTGCCTTAACTTCAGCCTTAGGAGCTTCAGCCTTTGCGGGCTTCTTTGGTTCAGCCTTCTTTGCGGCAGGCTTCTTTGCAGGCTTTTCTTCCTTAGCCTTTGTTACGGTCTGCTTCTTTGCTGTGAAGAGGTTGTTAAGCTCTGTGCCGTCGCCGATGATTTCGATAAGCTTTTCGTCGATTGCCTTTCCGAGAGAAAGTGTTCCCTTTGCAAGAGCTACCAGATCTTCGCCCTTCATATTAACTGAAGCGGTATTTCCCTTGTAGTCGTATGGCTGAATGTCAACAGCGCCGTTCTTGTATGCAACATAGAATGCGCCCTCGCCCTCGCCGACAATGTTGAACTGGAATGCAAATTCACCGCCGAACTTCTTTGCGTCAGCCTTTGCAAGAGCCTTCTTTACGTCTTCAAAAATCTTTTCGTAGGTCATTGTAGATTCCTTCCTTTCACTTGGGTACAGTTTTTATTTGTTGTTGCAATTATAACACCCATTTTCGCAATTTGCAAGTTTTTTTAGCGCAAAGTGGCTCTATAACCAATTTTATTTTTCTCTCAAATAATTTTATGGTAATTTTACACAACAAATAATTCAAAAAAGAGTAACAAAATAGGTTCTGAGCAGTGTAAAATGCCGTATTGCACTTTTGAAAATATTGTGATATACTGTCTTTATCACACAATAAGGATTGATAAAATGAAACAGGAACGTTCATTCCCCAAATTTACAATAACCGAAAAGGCCCAGCGTTCCCTTGAAAAGGGACACCCATGGGTCTATGACGCAGAAATCACCGGCTGCAATGCAGAGCGTATTGAAAACGGCTCTTTTGTTGACGTTGTAAGCGGCAAAAACCGCTTTCTTGGCACGGGGATTTACTCGGAAAAAAGCAAAATCAGAATAAGAATTATTTCAAGGAATACCAACGATAAATTTGACGAGGCATTCTGGGAGCGCAGAATAAGGTATGCGTGGGAATACCGCAAAACTGTTATGGGCGGCGATATTTCCGCCTGCAGGATTATTTTCGGAGAGGCTGACCAGTTTCCCGGGCTTACCGTTGACAGGTTTAACGATATAATTGTAACGCAGACTCTTTCCGCAGGAATGGAGCGCTTAAAGCCAATGCTTTTTCCCCTTATTTATAAGGTACTCACCGAGGATGGACAGCAAATAAAAGGCATTTACGAGCGCAACGATGTTGCAATAAGGCAGCTTGAGGGGCTTGAACAGAACAAGGGCTGGTTTAAGCTGGAGGGCGTTCCAATTCCCGAAAGCGCCGTTACGGTTATTGAGGAAAACGGCATAAAGTACGAGGTTGACGTTGAAAACGGACAGAAAACAGGCTTTTTCCTCGACCAAAAATACAACCGTCTTGCCGTTGCAAAGCTTGCAAAAGGAAAAAGAGTGCTTGACTGCTTTACCCATACAGGCTCATTTGCCCTCAATGCGGCAATGGGCGGCGCAGAGCAGGTTACAGCCGTTGACATAAGCGCTGCCGCAACGGAAATGGCGCACAAAAATGCAGTACTGAACGGACTTGACGACAGAATGGATTTTGTTACCGCCAACGTTTTCGACTTGCTGCCCGAACTTGAAAAAAGCGGCAAAAAGCCTTACGATTTCATTATCCTTGACCCGCCTGCTTTCACAAAGTCAAGGAAAACCGTTGAATCCGCTCAGCGTGGCTACAAGGAAATAAACTACCGTGCAATGAAGCTGCTGCCGAGAGGAGGCTATTTTGCCACTGCCTCCTGCTCACATTTTATGGAGGATTATCTTTTCAGAAAAATGCTTGTTTCAGCCGCCAAGGATGCACAGGTTGAATTAAGGCAGATTGAGGCAAGACAGCAGGCGCCGGATCACCCAATTCTGTGGAATGTGCCGGAAACGGATTATCTGAAGTTTTATATTTTTCAAGTAATATGAGAAAGGCTCGCCGCAGGGCGGAAAGGGGCGAAGCCCCCTTTCCAAACCCCGTTGGCGGGTTTTTACTGGGGTGTTTACCCCATTAGACCCCGTTTTTGTGTTTGTTTTGGCTTTTTTAGGTTGGTGGAGAGGGGGCTACTCGCCCCCTTGATTATGTTTTATGTAGTTATAGTGGAGCGATAACCCCTCGCCCATTTCTTTGATTGCCCAAAGAAATGGGGAAAGAAATGCACTCGCTCAATTGCCGCGAGGGGCTTTGTGAAACTCGCTTTGCGAGTTTCAAGGGGTGTAGTGCTTGGCGGAACTGTTCTAAGAAGAATAATGCTTGTGAGGACGGAAGTCCGTCTTGTGGCTTTTTTCAAGTTGTTGGTGGAAGTGGAGATGTTGTTGCTTTTTTTCTATTGCGGATAGTTTTTGCTTAGGGGGCTACTCGCCCCCTTGATAGGGTTGGATTTGATTATAATGGAGCGATAACCCCTCGCCCATTTCTTTGATTGCCCAAAGAAATGGGGAAAGAAAGGCACTCGCTCAATTGCCGCGAGGGGCTTAAAAGAAACTCGCTTTGCGAGTTTCAAGGGGTGTAGTGCTTGGCGGAACTTTTATAAAAGGGATTTTGCTTTTGGTAACTGCAATAGGGGTTTATGCTTTTTTAAAGTTGTTGGTGTAAGTGGTAACGCTTTTG
>JBJERI010000020.1:0-19561 GCA_051882195.1 Ruminiclostridium sp.
ACAGCTAAGGCAATAATTAAAACCAAGACTATCAAGGGGGCGAGTAGCCCCCTCATTACCAACTTACGCAAACAACAAACACAAAACAGGGTAAAGGGGCAAAGCCCCTTCCGCCCTTAGCGAGGGTAAATCAAAAGGGGGCGAGCAGCCCCCAAAAACCGTTCTCCTTTTTCCGCCCAATATCAATAAATAACGCCAAATTTCCTTACCTCTTTTTGCCGAATCACGCACCTTTTGTCTTAAAACTACCATTGAGCCTTAGTTCCTGCGATATTTTCCACTGGAAATATTTTATTTCCTGTGCTACTATTTAACCAAAGAACAGGAAAACAAAGGACCTCGAAAGGAATGGTGAAAATGGCTCTTTTTCAGAAACGCACTCAAACGGAAAAAATTCTCAATCAGGTAGTGGAACTTCCAACCTCCGCAATCGCCGCAAACCCATCACAGCCCCGTGTAATTTTCGACGATTACGAGCTTAATCAGCTTGCCGTGTCCATAAGGCAAAATGGAATTTTGCAGCCCCTAACGGTCCGCCGCAAGGATCAGCTTACATACGAGCTCATTGCAGGGGAGCGGCGGCTTCGTGCGGCAAGGCTCATTAACCTTGACTATGTGCCTTGTATCATTGTGGATACGGACGTTGAAAATTCAGCCGTGCTTGCTATCCTTGAAAATATTCAGCGCTCCGACCTAAACTATATGGAGGAGGCTTATGCAATCAAGAACCTTATCGAGTATTACGGCATGACTCAGGAAAATGCGGCGGCAAAGCTTGGCGTTGCCCAATCAACCATTGCCAACAAGCTGCGCCTGCTTAAGCTTTCCGACGAAGAAAAGGCGGCGGTGCTGCGCTATCACCTTACCGAGCGGCAGGCAAGAGCGCTCCTTAAGCTGCCCGACGGAACAAGGCTTGCGGCTATTGAAAAAATTGCGGCAGCGCAGATGAACACAGTGCAAACGGACAAGTTCATTGAGGAAACTATCAACTCCAGGCCCAAGCCCAAAAAGCATAACTGGGCATTCCGTGCGGTGAGCCTTTACGTTAACACAATCAATCATACAATCGACAGCATGAAGCAGGCGGGAATCAAGTGCGAAACCAGCCGCAACAAGACCGATGATTTTATCGAGTATTTCGTGAAAATTCCGCTTCATTAACGTTCACAAACCGACAAAACGTGAACAAAAGACGGATTTGTGCATATTTTTGTTCCACGTGGAACAAATTTCTTTAATAAACCCCTTATTTTTTATAAAAAGGGGTTTATTTTTTTATATAGATGTGGTATAATAACTCTATACGAAAATGAAAAATAAAAAAGGAGAGAACAATTTGTCCACAATAATCTCCATAGTAAACCAAAAGGGCGGAGTTGCAAAGACCACCACTGCCATAAACCTTAGCGCAAGTCTTGGGGCAATGGGAAAAAAGGTGCTGCTTGTTGACCTTGACCCACAGGGAAACGCAACAACAGGCTACGGCATAAAGAAGAAAGGCCTTGAAAAGACTACATACGATGTAATAATGGGCGAGGTGCGGCCCGCAGAGGCAATAATAAAGACCGAGTTCAAAAACGTGTGGGTTATGCCTGCAACACAGGCTCTTGCTGAGGCGGAAATAAGGCTGCCAAACTTTGAAAGCAAGACCTTGCAGCTGAAAAAGGCATTGCTCCAGATAAAGGACGCTTATGACATAATTATAATCGACTGCCTGCCGTCCCTTGGGGTACTGGCGCTTAACGGACTTTCGGCGGCGGACAGGGTAATAATACCCATGCAGTGCGAGCCGTACAGCCTTGAGGGTGTGGCGGAGCTGTTAAAAACGGTGAAAAAGGTCAAAGCCACCAGCAACCGCAATTTGCAGATTATGGGCATTGTGTTCACTATGCTTGACAAGCGCCTTACGGTAAATCGTGAGGTAATGCAGTCCATAAAGGCGAATTTCCCCGAGGAGATAATCTTCAAGACGGAAATTCCGAGAAACGTAAAAATATCCGAAGCGCCCAGCCACGGCGAGCCCATAATGTACTACGATTCATCATCAAAGGGTGCGGAAGCGTACAGACGGCTTGCAAAGGAAGTGCTTAACAAAATCAAGAAGCTGTCCGAAATGCTGTAAGCTTTTGGCGGAAATGTGAAAGGGGAATTGAGTTGGCAAAGAAATCAAACTTAGGTCACATGATGGAAAGTATATTTGATGACGATGACGCAGGCTTACTTGGCGATACTCCGCAGACGCTTTCAACGCTGAAAATCGGGGACATTGAGCCTAACAAGTCCCAGCCCCGAAAGGACTTCAACAACGAGGCTTTGCAGGCTCTTGCGGACTCCATAGTGGAGCACGGAATAATCCAGCCCCTTACCGTAAGGCCAATGGCGGACGGCAGGTCATATCAGATTGTGGCAGGGGAAAGGCGCTGGAGAGCGGCGAAAATTGCAGGACTTACGGAAGTGCCGGTGCGGATATTGGAGCTTTCCGACGCTGAAACGGCGGAAATTGCCCTTATTGAAAATCTGCAGCGTGAGGACTTGAACCCAATCGAAGAAGCTATGGGCTATCAGCAGCTTATGGACAATTACGGAATGAGGCAGGAGGACGTTGCAAAGCGGGTGGGCAAGTCCCGTTCCTCTGTTGCCAACGCATTAAGGCTTATGCAGCTGCCTGCGGAGGTAATTGCTCTTGTAAAGGACGGTCAGCTTTCAACAGGTCACTGCAAGGCGATTTTATCCGTAAACGAGCCGCTTAAGCAGATTACCTTAGGTAAGAAAACGGCGGCGGAGGGACTCAGCGTCCGTGAGGTTGAACGTCTTGCCAAGAAAATGAACCAAGGGGAGCAGGAGGAAGCTCCCAAGCCCAAAAAGGACACCTTCCTTGTGGAAGCGGAAATTTCCCTTACGGAGCGAATCGGCAAGCCCGTTGTAATCAAAAAGAGCAAGGACAGATACAGCCTTTCCATTGACTGCAAAACCGAGGACGAGCTTATTGAGCTTATTTATATGATAGCGGGAAAATAAACTATAATATGAGGTGAGAATATGTTTAAGAAATTTTTTGACTGCAATTGCTGCGAAGATACTGCAAGCTGTGAGAAGTGCCCCTGTTCAGAGGTAGATATTGAGGAAGTGGGACAGTGCCTTGCTGACATTGCGCCCTTGTGCCTTGCGGTTTCGGCAGGCGCAAATATTGTTGAGCAGGCAGCATGGAAAAAGCACGGCGTGCTTTTCAACATTATGAGAGCCATTTCCATTACGGGAGCGGCACTTGCGCTGATTGGCTGTGCGGTAAAAATCAAGAACGCTTTTCTTGACGAGGAATAAGCAATTACGCAGCGCCCCACGGCGCAAAAAAACTGTGGGGCATTGCCATAAATAAACATAACCGAAAGAAGGAAACAAAAAATGTTGGACATTAAAATTATCAGGGAAAATCCCGAGGAAGTTAAGCGCAGAGTAAACACCAGAAACGGCGATTTCTCTCAGTACATTGACGATATTATCAAAATTGACGCCGAAAGACGTGCAATTTCCACCGACAACGACGCTTTAAAGGCAAAGCAGAACGCTGTTTCAAAGCAGATTCCTCAGATGAAAAAGAACGGCGAGGACACAACGGCAATTATGGCTGAAATGAAAGAGCTTGCCGAGAAAATCAAGGCTGACGACGCAAAAATCGCAGAGCTTGAGGCAAAGCAGAAGTCGTTGCTGCTTAATATACCCAATATGCCCAACAAGGACATTAAAGTGGGCAAGGACGACAGCGAAAACGTTGAAATCCGCAAATTCAGCGAGCCCACAAAGTTCGACTTCGAGCCAAAGTCACACTGGGATTTAGGCAAGGATTTAGGCATTCTTGACCCCGAAACTGCCGCAAAGGTAACAGGCTCACGTTTCCACTTCTACAAGGGTCTTGGTGCAAGACTGGAACGTTCTATCTATATGTTCTTCCTTGATACACATACATCTCGTGGTTACACTGAGATTTTCCCACCATATATGGTAAACCGTGCAAGTATGACAGGCACAGGTCAGCTGCCTAAGTTCGAGGAGGACGCATTCAAAGTGCCCGACCCGGACGGAAACAGAGAGAACGACTACTTCCTTATTCCAACAGCGGAAGTGCCCGTAACAAATATGTTCAGGGACGATATTCTTGACGGCGCACAGCTGCCAATCTGCTATTGTGCATATTCCGCTTGCTTCCGTGCAGAGGCAGGCAGCGCAGGCCGTGACCAGAGAGGACTTATCCGTCAGCACCAGTTCAACAAGGTTGAGCTTGTAAAGTTCACCAAGCCCGAGGAAAGCTATGCGGAGCTTGAAAAGCTGACTAACGACGCCGAGTACGTTCTTCAGCAGCTTGGACTGCCTTACAGAGTAGTTGAGCTTTGCACAGGTGATATCGGTTTCAGTTCCGCAAAGACCTACGATATCGAAGTGTGGATGCCCTCCTACGGAAGATACGTTGAAATTTCCAGCTGCTCCGATTTCGAGGATTATCAGGCACGCCGTGCAAATATCCGTTACAGAGAAACTCCAAAGGACAAGCCAAAGTTTGTTCACACCCTCAACGGCTCAGGCGTTGCAGTAGGCAGAACGGTAGCGGCAATTATGGAGAATTATCAGAACGCAGACGGCTCAATCACAGTTCCCGAGGTGCTGAGAAAGTATATGGGAACGGATATTATCAAGTAAATTATTCAGCGGCAGGGCGGAGAAAATCTGCCCTGTATTCATTAAGGAGAAAACCAATGTCACTTTCAAAAGCAACCGCACAGCTTGAAAAATACGGACTTGCGGACAGAATAATCATTACCGAGCAATCCAGCGCAACCGTTGAGCTTGCCGCAGAAGCACTTGGCTGCAGGCCTGAGGAAATCGCAAAATCAATGACCTTTTTCGGCAGGGAGGATACAGTAATAATGATTCTCGCCGCAGGGGACGTTAAAATCGACAACCGCAAATTCAAGGACGAATTCGGCTTAAAGCCCAAAATGCTGCCCCACGATGAAACGGAGCAGCTTATCGGCCACGGCGCAGGAGGAATCTGTCCTTTCGGTGTAAACGCAAACGTAAAGGTTTACCTCGATAGCTCACTTAAGCGCTTTGAAATCGTTTATCCAGCCGCAGGCACGGCAAATTCGGGTGTAAAGCTGACCCTTTCGGAGCTGGAAAAGGCTTCCGAATGTGAAAAGTGGGTAGATGTCTGCAAAATGCGTGAGCAGGAGGCATAAGGTGATTGCTTACAAAACCCTTGAAAATGTTGAAATAAGCAAAATTGCGGAATCGGTTTCACAGCTTGAAAGCACTTTCAGCGAAAAGGGCGAGCTTGAAACGCTGCTTAAGGAAAGCGGTTACAACGAGGAAATTTCCGCAGGTGCATTTGACGGCGAAAAGCTGATTGCCTTTGTGCTTAACGGCGACCTTGAAAACAGCGCATTTATACTTGCGGACGGAGTTTTGCCGGGCTATGATGATGAAATTCTCATAAGCGCCATAAAAAAGTGCGCTGAAATAATGAAAAGCAAAGGCACTTCTCTATACAAAACCGACGCTCTTATTGACAACGAAAAGGCGATTGAACTGTACAAAGCCTGCGGTTTTAAGGCGGCGGGGGAGATAAAGGACGAGATTTTCACCGCCGAGGAGCAGAAAAACCTTGTGTGGTGCGATTTGCAGATGAATTTGCAGGAGGAACAAAATGGACTTTAACACCCTTGCAGGCGCTTCACGGAGCGATATTATCAATATGATTTCCGACGGCGGCGAAAGCGAAACGGCAGTCAGCGAGGCGGAGTTTGCTCTGCTTGACGCAGAGTTGACGGTTTCCGCAGGAGCGTTTGAGGGCGGAAGGCTTCGGGGCTGCGTGTTGAACAGCGTAAGCGGCAATGAGGCGTTGCTGCTGGCAATGGGCGCAGACAGCGAGGAAATTCAGAAACGGGTTCTTGATTACGCCTTTCAATTGCTGAAAGAGCGGGGAATTGCCCTTTACAAGGCGGAAGCCTACAGCGATATGCCTGAGAAAACTGCATTGCTTAAGGAATGGGGCTTTGCGGTTATCGAGGAAAAGCCGGGGGAGAGATACACGCCGTTGGGGGCAAAGAGGGTTACCGTTATTAAAATGGAGAAAACTTTGTAAAAGGGGGTGTAGCCCCCCTCTGACTGTCGATAAACCCTGAAAACAGGGTTTATCTTAATGAATATTGAATATTGAATAGTGAATAATTGAGGTGTGCCCTTCGGGCAGGGATTTAAAAAGTAAGCTGTAATCACATTTTCTGGAATAATCGGCGAAGCCGATACCACAATTATTCATTCTTCGTTATTCATTATTCAATATTCATTTCTTGTCGAAAAGACATTTTCGACAAGCTGAGGGGGCGTAGACCCCCTTTTTTATCCCCCGAAAATAGGGGAAAGGGGCTGCTCGCCCCCTTTTCGCCCATAGCAAAGGCAAATCAAAAGGGGGCGAGCAGCCCCCAAGATTTTATTATATTATGCCGAAAAGCCATATCATCAGCGGCATTGTGGCAATGGACAGCAGAGTGGTTATTGCGAAAAGCTCCGCCGCATAGCAGGAGTCCTTGTTGTAGGTTACGGCGAACATTGTGGCTATTGCCGCACAGGGGCTTGAAACCGCAATGAGGTTTACGCCCATAATCAGCTCGTTGTAGGGCAGCAGCTTGAACACAAGAATTACCGCAAGAGGAATTAGAAGCAGTCTTACGGCGGAAACTATGTAAAGCCTTGGCTTAAGGACGGCTTTTTTCAGATTGGTCTGGGCGATTGTGGCTCCCGCAACGAACATTCCGAGGGGCGTTGTAAGCGAGCCAACATAATTGCAGGCAGTGGAGAGCATATCGGGAAGCTTTATCTGAAGCAGATAGAAAATCACGCCCACCACAATTGCAATAAGAGCGGGGGATTTCAGCGCCTTTAATGCGGATTTGCCTATGCTTTCGGTGTTGTTCATCATAATAACCCCGTGAGTCCACACAAGCAGATAAAAGAACACAAGATAACCCGTAAGGTAGAAAACCCCGTCGTCGCCGTAAAGTCCCTGAACAAGGGGAATACCCATAAATGCGCAGTTTGTGTAAATAAGGGAAAAGCGCTCGATAAGCGTCTTGTCCTTCTGCTTTCCTCTCATCAGAACATAGGAAATAACAAACGCCACAACGTAGGTTATAAAGGCAAGCAGCAGCGAGTAAATTAGCCCGTGGAATTTTTCGGGGTCAAAGTCCTTTTGAAAGGACATTACAATAAGGGCAGGAGATGCCACCTTAAGGGCGATTGCGGAAAGACATTTTTTTGAATTGTCGTCAATAATCTTAATTTTGAAACACAAAAAGCCCAACAGAATAAGCAGGGCCATAATTGTGGCTTGTTCAAGCAGTACCATCAGCTGTAATCAACAACGTCGAGCCACGTCAGCAGCAGCTCTCTCTCCTTTTTTGAATTTACGCCGGTCGCAAGCTGGCTTGCAGCCATAATGGGAAGCCATTCCTGAACATAGCGCTTTGCAGTTCCTGTTTTTTCGCAGAAAATCGAAATATACTTTTCGGCTGTTTCCGTTGACTTAAGGGAAAGCTTAAGATAGGTCATTGCCACATCTGCGCTGGCATTGCCTCTTGACGCAGCCACCCAGTCGATTATGTAAACCTTGCCGTCCTCGGTGACGATAATGTTCTCGGGACCGAAATTTCCGTGGCAAAGCTTTGAGTGCTTGGGCATTGAATCAAGCCTTGTAAGCAGCTCATACTTCTTGATATTGTCCAGCTCCTCAAGGCTGTTTATCTGACGGGAAAGCTTATGCTTAAGCTTGATTACGTCTGAAATGGTCAGCTTATGAATCTGCTCCTGAATATCCACCATCTGAGCAAGATATTTCTCCTTGTCATCGGGATTTTCCGTCATAAGCTGTTCAAGGGTCTTGCCCTCGATAAAATCTGAAACGATTGCATATCTGCCATTATCCTTGATTATCTCGTGAATATGAGGTATTGTCAGATTTGTTTCCTCTACAAGCGCGTGAATTGCCGCCTCGTAGAAAACTGCGGATTTTGAAAAGCTTTCGGCGAAAACCTTGATTGCCTTATCGCCATCGCGGTAAACCTCAATTCCTCCGCCCGAAAATTCAAGCTTTCTTTCTGCCATAGTATTCATCCCTTTCGTTGCATTGTGTCTATATTATATAACATCGGGCAGAATTTGTAAAGTGTTTTTGATAATATTGCAGCAAAAAAAGGAAGGGGTAAACCCCTTTTGAACCCCGTTTTGTGTTTTATGTAATTTTTGACTTGGTGGGGAGGGGGCTGCTCGCCCCCTTGATAGGGTTGTATTTGATTATAAGGTAGCAATAACCCCTATGACTAAAGCCAAGTCTATTAAGGGGGCGAGTAGCCCCCTCCCCACCGACTCACAAATCCAAACAAACACAAAACGAGGTTTGAAAAGGGCTCTCCCTTTTCGCCACCGGCGAGGGATTGTTCCATTCTTTTTTTTGAATACCGTAATTCATCACAGTAATATCACCTATATGTGCAAAAAGAAAAATTTCGCTGCACTATCCCTTGTGTAGGTTGTTTTTTTGGCGGTATAATGGGAAAAATCGCAGAAAACACTTGACATATACCGCTTTTTACGGTATAATAATAAGGCTAACTTGTAAGGGACAAGTGTTTCTTACTTAAATGAATATAAATCCAAACAAAACGAGGAGGAACTGAAATGAAAAGAACATACCAGCCAAAGAAGCTTCAGAGAAAGAAAGAACACGGCTTTATGAAGAGAATGTCCACTGCAAACGGCCGCAAGGTTTTAGCAAGAAGACGCGCTAAGGGCAGAAAAAGATTAACATACTAATCTTATCCCAATGGGAGAATACTCAAAAAAATTCGTAAGCGTCAACAAAAATCGGGAATTCCAATATCTGTTCAAAAACGGCGAAACCGTTGTTACCTATGGGTTTATCTGTTATTACAGAGAAAACAGGCGCAGAATGAACCGCTGTGGAATTATGACCGGCAAAAAAATCGGAAACGCCGTTATGCGGAACCGATCAAGGCGAATTATCAGAGAGGCGTTCAGGCTTATTGACCCTGAACTGAGAAAAGCGACGGACAAGCGCTATGACTTTGTCTTTGTGGCAAGGGGAAAGACTCCCACGCTTAAATCTTCTCAGATATACGGATTGATGAAAACCAAGCTTTTGAGGAAACTCAGCGCAAATAAAGCGCCCGATACAAACAGTGGGGAAAAATCCTGATGAAATATATTCTCATATTTATAATAAAGCTGTATCGGTTGACATTTTCAAAAATATTGCCGCCTTCCTGCCGCTTTACACCAAGCTGCTCGCAGTATGGACTTGCTGCTGTGCAACGTTTCGGTGCGGTTAAGGGCGGCTATTTGGCTTTACGGCGGATTTGCCGCTGTAACCCTTTCGGCGGGGGCTATGACCCTCTGCCAAGCGAATTTCACTTTTCCTACCGCAAAATGAAGGAAAGTATGGCAAATTCGGAAAATATGCGTCACGAAATCAACAAGTGACCTTTCAAGATACCTACGAGCCTCCTATGCTCAATTTCCAGTAAAGGGTGATTACAATAGACTTTTTATACACTATACTCGGTACGCCAATGGGTTATGTAATGTGGGTTTGCTACCTGCTTGTAAATAACTTCGGTCTGGCAATTATCATCTTCACATTCCTTGTTAAGGCGGCAATGTTCCCCCTTAACATCAAACAGCAGAAAAATATGGCGGCTTCTCAGCTGTTCCAGCCAAAGGTACAGGAGATCCAGCGCAAGTACAAGAACGACAAGACAAAGCAGCAGGAGGAGCTGGCAAAGCTCCAGCAGCAGGGCTATAACCCAATGGGCGGCTGCGGCTCAATGCTGCTGACCTTCGTTCTGCTTTTCGGCGTCATTGACGTTGTTTATAAGCCAATGACCCATATGGAGCACCTTGACTGGGGCAACGACGGCGCAATCAACACAGTTGTTGCTACCGCAAAAACAGCGGAGTACGCTTCAATTATACTGACCAGCCCCAACGACGCACAGGCTGTAATAGAGTTCCTTGCGGACAATACTACAATCACGCTGAACGAGGACAAGTCCAATCAGATTTCCTCTGCAAACGCAGACGGAACGGCACTTGACGTTGCGGTCGCAAAGAAGACGGTTGCGCTTACCGCCGCTGACCTTAAGACCTACCCCCTTACAGACGAGCAGGTAACAATTCTTGCAGGGGGCACTTCAAGACTTTCCCCCGAGATAAAGAGTGCTCTGCTTTTAGCACAGAATAATTATAAGAGCAGCCTGTACAGAGAGCTTAACGCACTCCGTACCTACACCTACCACACCGACGCATTCAGCGATATGGTGGTTTCTCAGGAAGTAAGGGACAAGCTGAACAACCTTGTTCAGAATATGGATTTCTGCGGAATTGACCTTGGCGAAACTCCCTCCCTTTCTCACATTGATTCAACAATCGCTATTCCGATTATCGCCTTTGTGCTTTCTCTGCTCCAGATGTTCATTTCACAGTGGATTCAGAAAAAGACAAACCCAATGGCGGCGCAGATGGGCGGCGGAGCAAAGATTCTGCTTTACATCATGCCCTTCTTCTCCCTTTATATTTCCTTTATCGTACCTGCCGGCGTAGGCTTCTACTGGGGCATTTCCTACATTTTCGGCATTGCCCAGTCCCTTATTACCTATAAGTTCTGGCCAATCGAAAAGCTTAAGGAGCAGGCAAAGAAGGAAATGGACGAAAAGAGCGCTAAGTTCACCACAACCGCAACGGTGGTTGACGTGGACGAAAGCGGAAACAAGACCGAGCGTCAGGAAAAGCTTGCAAACCTCAGTCAGAAGGAATTAAAGGAATATTACCGCAAAAAGCTTGAAGAAGCCCGCAAAGCGGACGCAGAAAAATACGGCGAGGAATACAAAGAGGACGACAGCGACGATTAAGCCGTCTGCTTACTCACGGAAAGGATATAAATTATGGAAAAGATATTTTGCTCAAAAAATCTTGACGACGCAAAAAATCAGGCAATAAGAGAATTTGCCGCAGCGGGATTTTCAGAAGACGAAATCACCATTGAAGTGCTTGAACAGCCCGTTAAAAAGCTGTTTGTCACAAAGGGCGAATACAAAATCAAGGCAACAAGCACCGATAAGGCTTTCGAAGAGAAAATCGCTATTGCCAATCAGACAGTTGCAATGGCTGTTGCAGCTGAAACAGAGGCAGACATTGCCGCAATCGAGGCTGAGGCGGCAGCGGAAGACGCTGCTGAAATCGAGGGCACTGTTGTTCCCGAAATTGATTCGGACAAGGTAAAGACCGCTGTTGCATACCTTACAAAGGTGCTTACAGCATTGGGCGTTGAGAATTTCAAGATCGTTCCCATTCAGAAGGACGATATGGTAGTGCTTGACATTCAGGGCGAAAAGCTTGGTATTGTTATCGGCAGACGAGGCGAAACCCTTGACTCACTCCAGTACCTCTCAATCCTTGCAGGAAACCGCAACGACGAGCCTTACTGCCGCATTTCCGTTGACTGCAACGGCTATCGTGAAAAGCGCAGAGAAACCCTCGAAGCCCTTGCCACAAAGACAGCGCAGAAGGTTCTTAAGCAGGGCAGACGTGTTACTCTTGAGCCAATGAACCCCTACGAGCGCCGCATTATCCACAGCAAGGTTGCGGAAATCGAGGGCGTTTCAAGCCGCTCAACAGGCGAAGAGCCTTACAGAAAGGTAGTTATCAGCTCCAACAAGCCCGCTCCAAGAAACGGCGGCAGAAGAAACGACAGACGGAGAGGAAACCCCAACGCAGGCCGCTCCTACAAGCAGTCCTCGGGCTTCTCGACCTCTTTCGAGCGTGAATACAAGCGCACTCCAAGCCAGCCCGTTGAGTATTCTCAGGAAACGGTCGACACGGAGAAAAACACGACCCTTTACGGAAAAATCGAACTTTGATAGAAAAAACCGCTCCTTAAAAAGAGCGGTTTTTTGTTGGTCTGCACGACCCCACAGGGATTTGCCCTCGCCGGTGGGCGAAAAGGGTGCGTCCTTTTCAAACCCCGTTTTGTGTTGGTTATGGTATTATATGTTGGATGAAAGGGGGCTGCTCGCCCCTTTGATTTTGTTTTATGTGATTATAATGGAGCAATAACCCCTCGCCCTTTTCTTTGCTTGCACAAAGAAATGGGCGAGGGGTTACAGCTACCTTATAATCAAATCCAACCTTATCAAGGGGGCGAGTAGCCCCCTTACAACCAACTTACAAAAATAACAAACACAAAAACCAAGGGGAAAATGGGGCGAGCCCCCTTACCCACAAAAAATCCCTCATCGGGGATTGAAAAGGGCACTCCCTTTTCGCCTCCCGACGAGGGTTTATCTTTTTGGGGCGAGCAGCCCCATTATTTTTTCAGCGCTTCAATGGATTCGTTGATTTTCGCCATTTTCTCCTCTGCCTTTGCAAGCTTTGCACGCTCGTTTTCAATCTGCTGTGCAGGAGCTTTTGACAGGAAGCCTTGATTATTCAGCTTGCCCGACAGGAAAGCGATGTCCTTTTCAACCGCTTTCTTTTCCTTTTCAAGGCGTGCAAGTTCTTTTTCGGTGTCAACCAGCTCGCCCATAGGCATAAAGGCTCTTGCGCTTGCGGTAACAACCGTTACCATATTTTCGGCGGTTTCAGCCTTTTCGGAAACGTGCAGCTCTCCTGCTCCCGCAAGCTTTTCAAAGAAAGGCGCACAGGACTTGAACAGCTCGGTTTCCGCTGTTTCAATGTACATTGTAACCTTCTTTGAGGGGGGAACATTCAGTTCGTTTCTCTGAACACGGATTGCCTTGATTGTATCGATAATCTTTGCAAAATCCTTTTCCTCTTCGGCAAAATTCAGCTTTTCATCGTACTCGCACCACTTTGAAATCATAATGCTTTCGGGCTGACTGCCGTGGGGGATTGACTGCCAAATTTCCTCTGTGATAAAGGGCATAAATGGGTGAAGCAGCTTTAAGCAGCCCTGAAGTACGAATACAAGTACGTTCTGCGCCGCTCTTGCGGTTTCGCCGCCCTGTGCAATGCGTGGCTTTGTAAGCTCAATGTACCAGTCGCAGTAAATGTCCCAGATAAAGTCATAGATGTTCTGAATTGCGATACCAAGCTCGAAGCTGTCAAGGTTGTCCGTTACGTCCTTAACAAGGTTATTGAACAGAGTTAATACCCACTTGTCCTCGATAGGCATATTTTCGGGAAGAACAGCGTCCTCCATATCCTCGGGCAGATTCATCAGAACGTATCTTGAAGCGTTCCACAGCTTGTTTGCGAAGTTTCTGCTTGCTGTTACCTTGTTGTTTGTCCAGCGCATATCGTTGCCGGGAGCGTTGCCTGTTACAAGGGTAAGTCGGAGTGCGTCAGCGCCGTAATCACGGATAATCTCCAGGGGGTCAACGCCGTTGCCTAAGGATTTTGACATTTTTCTTCCTTGGTCGTCACGGACAAGACCGTGAATGAGAACGTGCTCGAACGGCTTAACGCCTGTATGCTCCAGTCCCGAGAAAATCATTCTTGCAACCCAGAACGGTATAATATCATAGCCTGTTACAAGGGTATTTGTGGGGTAGAAATATTCAAGGTCGGCGGTTTTTTCGGGCCAGCCTAATGTTGAGAAAGGCCATAAAGCGGAGCTGAACCATGTGTCGAGAGTATCCTCGTCCTGCTTCATAGGAGCGCCGCACTTTGGGCAAACGTCAACGGATTCAGCGCTGATAAGCTCGTGTCCGCAGTCGGGATTTGTGCAGTAATAAGCAGGGATTCTGTGACCCCACCAGAGCTGACGTGAAATGCACCAGTCACGGATATTTTCCATCCAGTAAAGGTAGCCGTTTTCAAAGCGCTTTGGAACATATTTCAGCTCGCCGCTCTTTACAACGTCGATTGCAGGCTGTGCAAGCTCCTTCATCTTAACGAACCACTGCTTTGAAACCATAGGCTCAACAACGGTATGGCAGCGCTGACAAGTGCCAACTCTGTGAGGCATTTCCTCAACCTTGACAAGCAGTCCCTGTGCTTCAAGGTCGGCAACTATTGCCTTTCTTGCCTCGTATCTGTCCATACCTGCGTACTTTCCGCCGTATTCGCTGTTGATTGTTGCGTCCTCGTTCATAACGGTGAGAACAGGCAGATTGTGGCGCAGACCTACCTCATAGTCGTTAGGGTCGTGGGCAGGAGTGATTTTTACAACGCCCGTACCGAAATCCATTTCAACGTAATCGTCTGCAATAACGGGAATTTCCCTGTCCGTCAGCGGCAGCTTTACTGTCTTGCCTACAATGTCCTTGTACCGCTCGTCCTTTGGATTTACCGCAACGGCAGTATCGCCAAGCAAGGTTTCGGGACGTGTTGTAGCAAGCTCAACATAGCCCGAGCCGTCTGAAAGTGGGTATCTTAAGTGCCAGAAATGACCCTGCTGATCCTCGTATTCGCACTCAATGTCGGAAATTGAGGTCTTGCAGTTGGGGCACCAGTTGATTATTCTCTTGCCGTGATAAATATAGCCCTTGTTGTAAAGGTCGATAAATACCTTCTGTACCGCCTCGGAGCAGCCCTCGTCAAGGGTAAATCTCTCCCTGTCCCAATCGCAGGAAGAGCCAAGCTTTTTCAGCTGATTAACAATTTTGCCGCCGTAAAGACGTTTCCACTCCCACGCTCTTTCAAGGAAGCCGTCACGTCCCACGTCGTCCTTTGTAAGACCCTCTTCCTTCATTGCCGCAACGATTTTAGCCTCGGTTGCAATGGAGGCATGGTCCGTTCCCGGCAGCCACAATGCGGAATAGCCCTGCATTCTCTTCCAGCGGATAAGAATATCCTGGAGAGTTTCGTCAAGGGCGTGACCCATGTGGAGCTGACCTGTAATGTTTGGGGGCGGAATTACGATTGTATAAGGTTTTTTGTTAGGGTCGATTTCTGCGTGGAAATATTTCTTTTCTTCCCACTCACGGTAAATTCTGTCCTCGAAGTCCTTCGGGGAGTATGTTTTTGCCAATTCTTTCATTAGTGAAAGTCCTTTCTTATGTTGATGTATTTATTTTTTGATTTATTTGGTAAAATGAATTGTAACAATTCCGTCTGAAAACGTGCCACTGGCACCTTTTCAGAGAATTTTGTCGTGTAAATTACTCACTCTTGGGAGAGATTTTTTCTTGAAAAATCTCTCCCAAACCCTTGCAAAAATCGCTTTAAATAAGGGAATTTCGGCTTCTGCGGAAGCCGACTTAGGGCTTTGCCCTAAGAACCCACCACCTTTTGAAAAAGGTGGACGAAAACTTTTTATTCTTTGGCATAGGCGGTAAGTTTTTGGTCTTTGGCAAAGGCGATAAGTTTTTGGGATTATACTTTCAGCCTTTCATAAAGCTCCTCGTCGGGATTTACAAGTATTGTCTTATTATTCGTAAATATCACCATTCCCGGTTTTGCACCGTTTGGTTTCTTCACGAATTTACACCTTGTATAATCCACAGGCACCTTTGTGCTTTCTCTCGCCTTTGAGCAATAAGCCGCAAGGGTTGCCGCCTGCACTATTGTATTGTCGGGAACGTCCTTTCCGTCGCACAAAATAATAGTATGCGAGCCGGGAATGTTCTGTGTGTGCAGCCACATATCCCCCGCCTTTGCGGTTTTCAGCGTAAGCTTGTCGTTCTGTATATTGTTCCTGCCAACTAATATTTCAAAGCCGTCGTCCGAGCGGAATTTAAGGGGCGGCAACGCCTTTTGGGGCTTTTGCCCCTGTCCTTTGGATTTGCGGATATAGCCCGTTTCCATAAGCTCCGCACGGATTTCGTTCAGCTCGCTTTCCCCTGTGGTACGGCTTGCCTCATCAAAAACGCTGTCGATATAAACCAGCTCCTGCTCCCCCTGCTTTATCAGCGTGGTAAGCATTTTTTCGGCGGTATCCAGCTTTTTATACTCTGTGTAATATTTCTGTGCATTCTGTGCAGGAGTAAGCCGCACGTCAAGCTTTATTACCTGCTGCTCTCCCGTATAGAAATTATCCGCCACAAGCTGATTCATTCCCTTTTCCATACGGTAAATATTAGCGTTTATAAGGTCGCCGCAGACTCGGAAAACCTCTCTTTCCTTGCAGTTTTCCAGTTCCTGCTTTTGCAGCTCCAGCTTTCTTGCGGTACGCTCGTAGGCATTGACAATAAGCTTCATCAAGTCCCCCGACCGCTGTTTAAGCCGCTCCGCATTTGCTTTTCCGCTGAAAAACCTATCCAGCAGCATATTTGCGGTGGGGTATTCCGAAACTACCGCCTCATTTCCGTACTGCTCGATATTCATAAAGCAGAAATCCTTTGGCTTGCCCTGTAAGTCGCTTACAACGGTAAATCTGCCCTGGCCGCCCATTGCGCTTTTGGCTTTTTTAAGGAAAAACAGCAGTCGGTCACGATGCTCGGCAGTCAAATCCGCAATTGTGACGTCAACGTCCCTTGCGGTATAAAAAGCACATTCCCTTGCGAAAATGGGGGAAATTCCCTCGAAGATTTTCAGCATTGCCTTTGCAAGCTTCTGGGGCAGATTCAAGTCCAGTGCGGACAAAATCTGCTCCTCGGTGCAGTCAAGTAGATTGAGCCTTTCCTCCCGTGGGGGCAATTCATAAAGTATGCCCGGGAGAATACGTCTTACCGAGGAAATATCGTCGGTTACACGCTTTACGGCGTCAACAACACGCCACTCATTTTCCTTTCGGGTCAGCAGGATTATGTTGCTGCATTTGCCCATAATTTCAACGGCAACACGGTTTGTTACAAGGTCGCCTATTTCGTTGGTACATTCAAAATCAAAGTTAAGTATTCGTTCAAGACCGTCCTGACTTATGTCAAGCAGCCGTCCGCCCCCAAGATGCTTTCTCATCAGCATACAGAACATAGGAGGGGCTTTTGGATTTTCAAGGGTCTGAGAGGTAAGGCAGGCACGGGCAGAGGAGGTGTTTGCGCTGAGCAGTATTTTTTCAGCGCCGCCAAAGGTGCGGATTGTGATTATTATTTCCTCCCGTGAGGGCTGATAAACCTTATCAACTCTGCCGCCGATAAGCTTTTTTGCCAGCATTTCCTCTCGGACAATATGGAGATAAGCTCCGTCTAATGACATTTTTAACCTGTTCTTTCTATATAAGCTATATAAGCTGTGTCAAGGCAATACCGCACAAAGATTGCGTGCGGATTGCGAAGTCATATTTTTCGTCAGATTGTATAAATTGAGCGCAGGCTGGCTGGTCTGTCGGTCAGCCCCTCTGTCACTGCGTGACACCTCCCCCCGCAGGGGGAGACCACGCCAGTCAAGCGAAATTTGTGCAAGATGACGGAAAAGATGCAAGCAAGGCACACGCAAAGCCGTAAGGCGGTCATTGTGCGGTGTTGCCTTAAACATATCTGCATATATCCCGATTGCTTTCGGGCACAAATACGTCCACCAGCGGGAATTTCTGTTCAATAAGTCCTGCAAGGTGATTGCAGAGAATATTTTCCGTATGGAAATGACCTGCGTCAATAACGGAAAGTCCTGCGTTCTGCGCCTCCACAAAGCTTGACCACTTCATATCCCCTGTGATAAGAGCGTCACAGCCCTTAGCAAGAGCGATACCGATAAGGGAATTGCCCGAGCCTGAGCATACCGCCACTCGCTTAACTGTTTTTCCCGAATCGCTGTATCTGACCGTTGTACAGTCGAAAGCGGTTTTGCACATTTCAGCAAGACAGCTTGCCGATGTTTCAAAGGGAAGCTCCGCAATTCTGCCGTAGCCCGTTCCGTCCGGGTTTACGGTTTCAAGCACTTCGCTGCCCTTTATGTCAAGAAGCTCCAGCATAAGGTCGGTAATATTGCCCGTTGCCGCCATATCAAGATTGGTGTGGGCACATATTGCGCTTATTCCCCCGGAAATAAGGCTGTAAACGGGGTTTCCCACAAGTATGCTTTTAAGAGGAGTGAAAATAACGGGGTGGTGGGAAACAATAAGGTTTGCTCCAAGCTTTGCCGCCTCGTCGATAACCTTGTTGGTAATGTCAAGGCAGACAGCTATTTTATGCACGTCCGCTTCGGGGTTTCCCACAAGCAGTCCCGAATTGTCAAAGCCGTCCTGTGAAGAAAAGGGGGCGAGAGTGTTTATAAATTCGTAAATATCCCTTACTGTCATACCTAACATTCCTTTCATTCAATAATTCAGCCTTTGCTTTACCTTATCCGCAAGAATGCGGCAGGACGGGTTTCCGTTGCCCATTTTGTAAAGCACGGCAAGCTGTTTTTCTATATACGCCCTGTCGGTATTTTTGCCGAAAAAGGCGGTTTCATCGTCAATTTCTGCGGTTTTGCCCGAATATCTGCCGTAAATAACGGTGTAGCATTTTCCGTGGGCGCTGGCAGCTCGCTCGGAGAGAATCTCAAAGCCGTTTCTGTACATAGAGCGCCTTAACTCCTCCGCCTTGGTCATTGGCTGGAGAATACAGCGGAAATCCTCCGACAGAAAGGTACACTCCGACAAAATCCTGCCTATAAGCTCGCCGCCCATTCCCGCAATAATCACGTCCTCCGCAAAAGGTATACTTCTGAGCCCGTCCGACTTCACAAGGGTTATGCCCTCACAGCCGTACTGCTCCATTGTTTCCCTTGCGGAAAGCAGCGGACCGTCGTTTATGTCGCAGGCGATAACGCTTTTTGCTCCCCTCTGTACAAGCCAGCAGGGGAGCAGAGCGTGGTCTGTTCCAACGTCGCAGATTATTTTGTCAAGCCGCACAAGCTCTCCGCAGGCAAGAAGCCTTTCGTCAAGCCGTACCTTCATCCGTTAAGCGCCTTGTTCAGCTTTTCAACCAGCTCATCAGCGTCTGTACCGTGAACAGCGCAGGCCTCGGCAATGCTTTCGCCTCTTGCGGAGGGACAGCCTAAGCAGTGCATTCCGATCTCGAAAAAGAAAGGCGCAGCAGCCTCGCCGTTGAAGTCAAGAATATCCCCGATGATTGTATCCTTTGTAACTACCATAGCTTTAAACTCCTTTCGATGATATACATTGTTATTATACACCATTATTAAATAAAAAACAAGGGTTTTTAACGTTTTATCCCTGGCCGGGCGGGCGGAAAGGGGTAAACCTCTTTCCAAGTCCCGTTAAGGGGGCTGCTCGCCCCCTTTGACCCCGTTTTATGTTGTTCGTTGTTTATAAGTCGGTTGAAAGGGGGCTACTCGCCCCCTTGATAAGCTTGGATTTGATTATAAGGGAGCGATAACCCCTCGCCCATTTCTTTGATTGCCCAAAGAAATGGGGAAAGAAAGGCACTCGCTCATGCGCCGCGAGGGGGCTTAAGAAACTCGCTTTGCGAGTTTCAAGGGGTGTAGTGCTTGGCGGCACTTTTCTAAGAAGAATAATGCTTGTGAAAGGCACAGTCCGTCTTGTGGCTTTTCTAAAGTTGTTGGTGGAAGTGGTGATGTTTTTGCTTTTTTTGCTCTGCTATTATGTTGTGGATATGTGGGTTTTAATTTTTGCCTTGCTTAAAAAGCA
>JBJERI010000021.1:0-4255 GCA_051882195.1 Ruminiclostridium sp.
CAACGCGCACTACCAGATAGAATTTGCCGTTAAGCTCGATTGCTCCCGAATTAAGAGCGGCGTTTACACCAAGGCGCTCCATAAAGTAGGGATTTGTTTCATAGTTGAAATCATATCTCCAAATAAGGGGAGCGTGTGCGGCAGTCAGCACAGGGTATTCGTAGCGGTCGTAAATGCCGTTGTAATCGTCTGTTTTCTTATTCTTGCGTGTAATAAGCTTTTCGTACTTTTCCGTTTCAAGCTGGACGCGCTTGTTGAATTCTTCAATGGTTGGCATAATCAATTTCCTTTCAAATAAGATATCATACATTTATTATAAATCAATCGAAATAAAATTGCAATAGGTTTTTGAGAATTATTTACTTAAATTTTCGTCTTAATTTACTTAACAAGTTTATTAGCGCTCATCTGCGTAAATAACCCCTCGTCCGTCGGTAGCGAGGTAAAATCTGCCGAAATCCCTCATATCGCCGCACATAGCGTTTATCCTGCCGAAAAGGTGTTTATTATCTCCGCATTTTTCCCAGCTTTTGCCCTCGTCAAAGGAACGGTAAAAACCGTATTCGCCGCCCACAACTCCGCTTATAAAAAGAGTATCGCAAGCAGAACCCTCCGCCGCTTTTCCTATGCCTGCCGCAGAAACAAACTCCTCTGTAATCTGCACAAACTCCGCCGACCTTTGCTCACCGTTTACTTTAACCTTCCACAGCCCGTCTTTCCCGAGAGCAATCCACAAAACACCCTCTTTGCCGTACTGTGCGGTAATATGACAGCGGAAAATCTGGTCAAATCTTCCGTTTTTAAAGACGGGCAGCTCCGACCTAATCTCATAGAAATTCCTGCCGTAATCAGTGCTGACATACAGCCTGCCCATTTCCCCTATGCCGTAAAATACAGCGCCGTTTATTCTATCGGAATAGGGCTTAAGGTATCTGTCCGTGCCGCTTATCCTGTTTCCGTCAATATCAAAAACATTGCACTTTTCCCAGCTTTTCCCCTCGTCAAAGGTAACGCAAAGCCCGTCAACCGGCATAAAAACAATATCGCATACTGCCCAGACTATTGCCTTTCCGTCGGCTGAAACCGCCGTCCAGCCCGAATTTACATTGGGCTTTTCAATTTCCCTGAGCAATCTGTCGATGTAGGTTGACAAACCGTAGGGACAGTCAAGCCGCTGCCATGTCCTGCAATTATCCTTTGACAGAATAAGACCACCCTTTGTCCGTCCAACCCAGTTTCCTCTTGGAGTGCAGACCACATAGTCGGGGTTATTATCGGGAAAATCGGCGTTTAGGCAGGTTATGTAGCGGTTGCCCTTGCCGTCCTCAAAGGAGTTTTCACAGGGCTTGTCCAGCTCCTCAAAGGCAAAGCCGCCCAAATCCCCCACAATGTCAATAAGCCTCACTTTTCCGCTTAGAGGAGCGTAAACATTAAGATGTACCGTTTCCTCTACACCATTACAGCTTGGCTTCCATAAAACGGTTTCCGAAAGGAGGTTGTCCGTTGCGAAAATGCCTGTACCTGTTGTGAAAAAAGCTTGATTTAAGTTATGAGGGTTTATTTTTATATCGTTAATCCAATGGACAAGGTTTCCGTTATTGTTATATTGGGGCTTCATATATGGCACATTCCAGTCATACTCCCCTACCTCAAGACCGTGCATTATTGTTTTCCAATGCTCACCGCAGTCGGCGGAAAGGTAAATGCTATCGCCCTTGTGATTGCAGACGGTTGAGGTTACAAGAACACCGCCCTCTGTGCAGACTCCCGAAAAGCCGCATTTCTCCCTGAAAGGCGTAATATCCTCGCCCTTGCACAGCCTGCCCTTTTTCAGTTCAAACCTCATTACAGCGCCGTTTGCAAGACTTCCGCTGTCGCAGGCGTAAAGTGAAAAGTTTACTTTGTCCATTTTGCCGCTTTCGGAAAAGGTAATGTACAGATATCTGCCGTCAAAATCGCAGTGAGAGCCTACAAAGCCTTTCAGACTGCTTTTTTCGCTGTATCCGTCAAGGGAATATTCAAGCCGTTCAAAGTCCTCGCCATTGTTGTAGGAAACATAAACGCTGTGACCTCTAATGTTGTTTTTGCTGTTAGCCTCTCCCGATGTTCCTACAACAATAAAGCCGTCCTCTTTATGTACAAAGGTGATTTCCTTTTCACCGAAAACGTCAAGCTCCTGCCACGTTTCGCCAAGGTCAGGCGAATAAATCAAGCCCTTGCCCATACTTCCGAAAAATACGTCGTTTCCGCTTACAAGAAGTCTTTCTCCTGTTCCCCGCCCTCTTGAATTTCCGTGAATATGGGCAGGCACAGGGCGCATTTCAAAGCTTTCTCCCCTGTCGTGAGAAATAGCGAGGAAGCCGTTTTCATGCTCTCCGCAGGCTATGTAAAGGTTGTCGGGATTGTGGTCAAGGGCAATGCTTAACGGTCTTGCAAGCTCTGTTGAAAGCCCGTCAACGCTGTCCATTAGGGAAGTCCAGCTGCCCCTTTCGTTATCGTATCTGTAAGCGCCACCAACGTCCGTCCTTGCGTAAAGCAGATTTTCCCGTCTGTGGAAAAGCAAGCCGGTTACAAAACCTCCGCCCGGGATTGGCGCATTGGCATATTTATAATCAACAACTCTCATATTATCTCCGTGTAATCGTTTTAATTTGTGTATATGCTTTGTGTAATCGTTTTTATGTTGTCAGTATATCATATTATTCTGCCAAAATCAAGCAAAAATGCTGATTATCTGCACATTCGGCATATTGACGGTTTTGTAACTGCTTTTTTGACAGCAGCAGCAAGCTGTACAAAACGAAAAGCAGATTTTATGCAAAATGCTCACTGCGCCTTATTCAAAAGCTTTTTATAGCTGAAATCCATCAGAAATGCGCCGAGAGGAGCGGTTATAATAATTCCCACTACTGCAACCGAAAGGACAATTTTCCCGCATGGCAAGCCTGCCGCAAGTGGTATTGAACCTATTGCCGCCTGAACGGTTGCTTTTGGCAAATAGGCGAAAACGCAGAAAAGGCGTTCTTTCCACGAAAGCTTTGTTTTCACCATACACAAAAGCACTCCCACCGCCCTTACGGCAAGAGCGGTGAAAATCATTGCCACTGCCATTAAGCCTGCCTCGGCGGTATATCTTATATCCACCGCAGCACCTACCAGTACAAACAAAATTACCTCGGCGGCAATCCAAAGCTTGCCGAATTTTTCGGAAAGTCGCTTTGTTACCGATTCAGCGCTTTTGATTTTCAGAACGCACGCCATACTTACCACCGCAAGCAATCCCGATACCGATACAATGCCCTCAAGCCAGCCCTCAGCGGCAATAAGCAGAAATGAAACTCCAAGGACGATAATTACCTTTGAGCTGTTTCTGATAAGATGATTTTTCTTATAGCAAAGCTGGAAAAACAAGCTTAAAAGCAAGCCTGTCAATGCTCCCAGCGCAACTCCAAGTACTATTGAAACAGGAATTTTTGCAAAATCAAGAGCAGATACACTGCCGCCCTGTGCCATGCTCAGAAAGGTTGTAAACAGCACGATTACATAAATATCATCGCAGGAAGCCCCTACAAGAACAAGCTGCGGTATGCTTTTGTCCGTGCCGTATTTTGTTTCCATAAGGCTAACCATTCGGGGCACAACCACCGCAGGAGAAACCGCTCCGAGAACAGCTCCCATTACAGCCCCTTC
Organism: Ruminiclostridium sp.; assembly: GCA_051882195.1. GTDB lineage: Bacteria > Bacillota > Clostridia > Oscillospirales > Ruminococcaceae > Ruminiclostridium_E. The sequence goes on from JBJERI010000021.1 coordinate 3,691, forward strand.
CGTTACCGTTACACCGAGGAAAACAGGCGCAAAAATCACATAAGCCAGTATCTCAAAGGTTGCAGGCAAAAAGCACATAAGCACCGCAGGACGTCCCACTTTTTTTAGGTCCTTTAGGTTAAGGGACAAGCCTGCCTTTATAAGAATTATTATCAGCGCCATTTTCCGCAAATCAGCCGAAATTGAAAGTATTGACGGGTCAAGCAAATCAAGAACATACGGCCCGAGAACAATGCCCGTAAGCAGCATTCCGATAATTTTGGGCAGCTTTATTTTTTGGAATATTGCACCAAATGAAAGTCCCACAAGAAAAATAAGTGCGAGCGATGTTAACATAATTTCCTCCTGCAATAAAAATGCTGATAACCCTGTGAAAAATCACAGAAGTCATCAGCTTGATAAGCGGTTCGGGCGTTGCCCCGGGAGAACCTCATTCCCTTTTCTGTATTTTAGCGTATTTTAAAGCGCGATGCAAGGGGTTGAGGAATAATTCTCCCTTTGCCCGTTGATTTATACTATTTCCTAACCAACCTATAGACAAAGTCTATAGGTTGGACCCGCCGCT
>JBJERI010000022.1:0-19482 GCA_051882195.1 Ruminiclostridium sp.
ATCATCTGAATAAGGCAGCTCAAGCACTACTCTGTCAGATTCGGGAGCGTTTGCGTATTCCTTTTCCTCAACCTCAATAGTGGATAAGGTCACAATGGAATAAGGCTTTACTGTAACGCTGTAGGTATAGCTTTCGCCATTTGCTTCGGGCGTTATTGTATCAACGTGCTTAAAGTAGTTTTCGTTGTATTCGCCGCCGTCCGGACCTCTTGTTTCCCACACGTTTACCGCCGAGCCTGCTTTATCAAGGTTTGAAACGGTAAAGTTATAGGTAATAGGCTCTGAAGTCGTATTTGTAATAACCGTGCTGTAATCGTTGGTTGCTGTATCCGTTGCGGTCATATAGCTATAGGTTGCGTCCACAAGGGCGTGTCCGTCACCGCCTGCCGAGCCGTCAGCATAGCAGGCGTCGTCAATAAACGCCCAGCCCTTTTTGAAGAACTGCGAGAAATGAAGCTTCATGAAAAATCCGCTGTCAAGGGTGTAATAGCCGCTCCATGGCTCGTTTGCGGTAATGAACTGCTTGTGACAGTACTGTGAGCCGTCATAATAAGCGGAAACAACAGGCTGATATTCGCAGAGGGTCATTTTTCCGCCGGGGTACATTGTAATAAAGCGGTTTGCAATATCAAGTACGCCGTTAAGGTCGTTCATTCCCGAGCCGTTGCCGTCATAACGATATGTACCCTGTGAATAAACCATTGAGGAGCTTGCCTCGCTGAACCACAGCTCCTTGCCGTATTCTTCCGCAAGCTGCTGCGCCTTGTCGGAGGACCAGCTTGTATAGTGGCTGCCCACAACGTCTATTGCATTCAGCAAATCCTCGTCCTTAAGCATATCTCTGGCAATATTCCAGGAGCATACCTCGTCACCCGCTACTATTTTTATTGCGGAAAAATCATAAGGACAGTCGGTTTCGCTGTCAAGATGAGCCGCAAGATACTTTATCCATTCGGAGTCGGAGGCTCTTTCGTTCTGTGTTGCGCTTACATAGTCAAATTCAAGGCCGTAGGTTTCATAAGCGGCAACAAGGGTTTCCTTGTACCACTTGTAGCGTGCCGCATATACGTCCTCTGCATTTGATACCCACAAGGGCTCGCTCCACCACAGCATATCGAGAGTAAGGTCAGGGTTTATTTTCTTTGCATCCGCCGCAAGCTGATAGCCTGCACCTCTTGTTACGTCCGCCTTTTCGTCCTCATAGCGCATTACGGCAGGCTCTGTGCCCGACGATGAATTTATGTCGGCGCCCATTTCAATTTTAAGGTGACTTACGCAAAGTCCCTCGTCGCCGAAAATGTATTCAAGTATTTCATTGTATGCCTTTGGATTTTCGGCTTTATAGTCAAGCAAAAGTCGGGAGGAATTGTTGGCTGTAACCATTCCCGAGCCTCTGTAAAGCATATTTTCGGCTGTATTTGCCTTTGAGCCGTCAATAACGATATTCACGGGGTTTACCTCCTCCTGGGCGCTTACCGCAGGCATTGCCGATACAACAAATGCCGCACATAATGCCGCCGCTAAAACTCTTACGGATTTAATCAAAATGAAACAGCTCCTTTCGTGATTTCACCTTGATTATACCCTATTGTAAAGGCAAATTCAATCTAAAATATTTGAGATAATCTTAAGATATTAGCTTTTTAGATTGCAATGGTATTTTTTATTCTGCGGTAGGTTCCGGGGGAAATCCCCTCGTACTTTTTGAATACTATTCCGAAATAGGTGGGGTCGGGGTATCCCACTTCACAGCCTATTTCCTGCACGGATTTTTCGCTGTTGTCAAGGAGCAGCTTTGCCGCCGAAATTCTCCGTCTTGCAATATATTCAAGAGGCCGCATACCCATCTTTTTCCTGAAAATCCTGCAAAGATACTGAGGCGTAAGAGCGGAAACCTGCGCCAATTCAGCAAGAGTAATGTCCTTGCTGTAATTCTGTTCAATATAGGAAACAACCTTGTCAATAACGCCGCCGATAGATTCAGACTGCTTTTGCTCCGTAAAAAGCTCAATGCTGTTCAGAATAAACTCATAAATCAGCTCCGAGCATTTTTCGCTGCCTGAAATCGGGTCGGACATCGCCGAAAAAAGCCTTGAAAAAATCTGTTCTGCCACCCTTATGTCTGACCCCGTGGAAAGCATATAGCTTTCAAAGCCCAGCGCCGCCATTATTTCCGATAAATGCTGCCCTCTGAAAACAAACCAGCAGGTTTTCCACTGGCCGTTTGCGGGGTAATATTCGTGGGGCACTCCCGGCGACAAGTAAAGCATACTTCCCTTTTTCATAAGAAAGCTGCGCCCGTCCACAAACACCTTGCCTGTGCCCTCGGCGGTGAACAAAAACTGGTGGGAAATAAGTCCCTGCTCACGTTTGATATGGTATTCACATTCGGAAACACCTATTCCAGTAAGATAAAAGGGCAGTCTTGTCTGATTTCCGATTACGGGATAAATTGCGCTCATAGCTGTTCCCCCTTGCTTTTTTATAAAGTATAGCATATCTGAAAGAATATAACAAGGATTTCTTCCTATTGTACATTATAAAAATTAAGCCGCTGTCCTATTGCTCTTACCGAAATAAATTTACTTTAAAAAAAACACTTGACAAACGAATAAAAAAGTGGTATATTAGCTTTAGCGAATAAAAGCTTTAAAGCTACATAATATAAAAGCTAAAAAGCGTAAAAGTAAAAAGAAAGAGGCAAAGAAAATGATTTTAGTATTAAAACAGGGTGCGTCCGAACAGCGTATACAGGAGCTTGAAAACAATTTCAAGGCGCTTGGCTTCCAGCTTAACATAAGCAAGGGCACAGAACACACAATCGTAGGTCTTATCGGCGATACCTCCAAACTTGACCCTAACTCAATTCCCAACACAATCGACATTGTTGAAAGCGCAAAGAGAATTTCCGAGCCGTACAAGGCTGCCAACAGAAAATTCCACCCCGACGATACAATTATCGACGTTAAGGGCAGAAAAATCGGCGAGGGTTATTTCCAGGTAATTTCGGGTCCATGCTCAGTTGAAAGTGAGGAGCAGATTATCAAGGTTGCAAAGTCGGTAAAGGCAAGCGGAGCAACATTGCTGAGAGGCGGCGCATTCAAACCAAGAACTTCCCCCTACTCTTTCCAGGGACTTCACGCAGACGGCATAAAGCTGCTCCTTGAAGCGAAAAAAGAAACGGGACTTCCCATTGTTACCGAGATAATGAACCTTAACCACCTTGATATGTTCGCTGACGTTGACGTAATTCAGGTTGGCGCTCGAAATATGCAGAACTTTGATTTGCTCAAGGAGCTTGGTCACTGCGACAAGCCCATTCTCCTTAAGAGAGGTCTTGCAAATACCCTTGAGGAATTCCTTATGAGCGCCGAATACATTATGGCAGGAGGCAATCAGAACATTATCCTCTGCGAGCGCGGCATAAGAACCTTTGAAACCGCTATGAGAAACACTCTCGACCTTTCCGCAATCCCATACCTTAAGCGCACAACTCACCTGCCTATTGTTGTTGACCCAAGCCATGCGGCAGGCATCCGCTGGATGGTTGAGCCTCTTGCAAAAGCGGCTGTTGCGGTAGGCGCAGACGGTCTTATGATTGAAAGCCATAACGACCCCAAAAACGCACTTTGTGACGGCGCACAGTCCCTTGACCTTGATATGTTCAAGAGCCTTATGGACGACATCAAGCGCAGAGTTGCTTTTGAGGGCAAGACAATGTACGAAAACGAATAATTGAATGAAATATCAATCCCTTATCTTTCCGTGAAGATAAGGGATTTTTTATACTATTTCCTAATCAACCTATAGACTTTGTCTATAGGTTGATCCCACCGCTTTGCGGTGGGTGCGGCGAAGCCGCAGGAAAGCCGTTCAATACTAATTTAGTCAAAACCATAGGTTTTGACTAAATTAGTATTATTGGCAAAATCAATCCGCCTGCATATTATATGATGAGCAGGGAAACGTAGGCGAGGGTGAAGGTAACGAAAGTTCTTGAATAGCCTCCGCCGCCCGATTACGGGGCTTGCCTGCTTTATATAGGGCTTTTGCCCTGCTTATCCGCCATGCAAAAGCAGAATTAAATGAAACGTTTCGAGGCATGGCGGATTGCATTTAAGTGTTTTCATACAAGCTTCCTTATTTAACGCTCTGAACGCAAAAAAAACTCCGACTTATTTCTAAGTCGGAGTAAATTTTACTTATCAAGGTAGCCGAAGTTGGACTTACCGCTCTTCTTGATGCGGTACATTGCGTCGTCAGCCATACCGATAATTTCATCAACACGCTTGGAGTTGTCGCTGATAATGGAAATACCGATACTTACGTTGACTGTAAGCTTTTCGCCCGAGTCACAGGTGAAGCCTTCTTTAAGCTTGTTAAGCAGCTCCTGTGCAACTCTTGACGGGTCGTTTGTTTCGGCGTTGCGGATACATACGATAAATTCATCGCCGCCGTAACGTCCTGCCATACCGAATTCGCTTATAATGGACTGAATTGAGTCGGCTGTAAACTTAAGTACCTGGTCGCCTGTTGCGTGGCTGTATTTGTCGTTGTAAATCTTAAAGTCGTCAATGTCAACAAACAGAATTGCAAACTGGTTCTTGCGGGCTGCAATAAGGTCAATTTCATTGTTGATTGCCGTTTCGATTGTTTCACGGTTATACAGACCTGTCAGCGAGTCGAAGCTTGCTCTTGTGGTAAGAAGCTTTTCGCTCTTCTTTGCACGGTCAATATCAACGATAACGCCCACAACCTTGATGATATTGTTTTCACGGTCACGGATTGTAGCAGTACGCATAAGAATCCAGATATAGTCGCCGTAAATGTTCTTCCAGCGGTATTCGTTGTGCTTGAAGTCCTCGCCCTTTGAGAGCTTTTCAAGGTCAGCCTTGTATCTGTCTGCGTCGTCCGGGTGAACCTTGCACTTTAAAAGGAAGGAATCGCCGAAGTGGTCTGACGGAGCACGATAGCTGAACTTCTTGTTGAAGTTCTGTGAGAATGTAACCTCGTTTGTCTTGAAGTTCCATTCAAAGATAATGTTATCGGACATTTCGATAATTGTACGGTAACGTCCTTCACTTACGATGATATTGTCAACAAGATCGTTGAACGCACGGGCAATTTCACCGTATTCGTTGTTTGCAAGAATATCAATTCTTGCCTCGTGGTCGCCCCTCTTGATTTTTAACAGAGTTTCCTCAATTTTGTAAAGAGGCTTTGTAATGATAACAACCAGAAAGATTGAAGCGGCGCACAATACAACCGCAACCAGAATAGCAATACCGTTGATTGTACCCGAAGCGTCGTTGGAGTAAGCGTAAGCCTTGTTTGCTTCCGCAAGAGCGATAACTGTCCAGTCGCTTTCGCCTGTGCTTACCATGTGAGCAATACGCTCGTTCTTGCCGATTTCGTATCTTGTCTTTACAACGCCCGAAACAGTTGTGTTAAGGATATAATCCTTGAATGCAGCATATTCGGAGGCAAGCTTATCAGCCGCAAGACTTCCCACAAAGGTTGTATCAAGCAGCATATCCTTCGGATCGGCAATTACGATTCTGCCGTTTGTGGGGAATGTTGACTGGCTGAACATTCTTGTGATTCTTGCGTTCTCGTAGTAAACCAAAAGGTTATAGCCTGAAAGGTCCGACTTGACATAAAGCTCGTACTGAGAGCTCTTTGAGGTGGAGCCTGCCGCGTCAACGTAAACCTTATAATCAACCACGTTTTCCAGATCTATTTCTGCTGTTGTTCCTATGTAACCCTTATCGTTAGCCATTATTACCTTGCCGCTGTCATCGGTAAGGAGAATCTTTGTAACGCCCGATTTTGAATCCACATAAGCCGCAAGATAATCAAGAGCCGCCTTGAAATTATCGGAATCCTTATCAGCCTTTCCGCCGCTGATTTCCTTGCTCATTGCCTGAACAGCATAGTTTTCGTTAATGGTCTTTGCCTGAGCGGCCAAAAGCGAAAAATACTGGTCAAGACTCCTTGCCTGAGTCTGTGCTACCGATGATATCATCTTGTCGTATTGGCTTTCTGCAGCTCCCTTCAGCTGCATTCCGCTGAAAATGCTGAACGACGCAACTGCAAGTATAGCAAACAGCGTAAAAACAAGGATCAATGAGTTTCTTACTTTCATAATTTACTCCTACAACTTTATATAGCAATTTTATTTCGCAATAACTTATAATATATAATATCACAAAATTACTCAAAAGTAAATGTTTTGTAATCAATTCGTATAAAACACCCAATATTTCTTCTATATTTTGTGCAAATTTAATAATAAAAATCAACCCAAAACCTGCTAAACGAAATAAAATTTACCTCTAATATATGATATTTGCCGTGATATAATACTATTGCAAGGGCAAACAGTCTTTGCAGATAAGTTAAACCAATTCGATAATAATCGGAGGAAAAGAATATGTCTAACAACAAGAGTAAAGCTGCTTTAAACAGCATCAAGATGCAGGCTGCAAACGAAGTAGGCGTTCCGCTTAAGGATAACGGCTACAACGGCGATTTAACAGCAAAGCAGGTTGGTTCAGTAGGCGGTCAGATGGTTAAGAAGATGATCGAATCCTACGAAAACTCCGCTAAGTAATCAGAGTAACATCAGAACAATATAAATCCGCAGGCTATCCTGTGGATTTATTTTTTTACAAACAATATCCTCTCCCGAAAAGGAGAGGATATTACTTTATTTAGTTTTAAAACAGAATTATACGCAGGCAGGGTGAAATGATAATAACGCAAGCGGAAGCTTATAAATCGTTTTTACAACATCCCAGAAGCCGCCGCCTGCAATCGCTTCAACTGCTCGCCGGTAAGAGCGCCGCTTGCCTTTGCCTTTTCGATTACATATTCCTTGAATTCGTCCTTTGTGCCCTCAACCTCGTTTTCCTTAAGAAATTACTCAAGCTTCTGTTCGCTTGATACCTGTGCAAGCTTTTCCTTAAGCTCCCCGCTGGAAATGATTTCATTGTAGAACTGTTCGATTGTTTTCATATTATTTTCCTCATTGATTTGTGTTTGATTTTGATTTCACCTGTTTATACGACAGAAAAAAGAAAAGTGCCGAAATTTTTCATAAATTTTCCGAATTTTTTATTCCATTGAAATTTTATCATAAAAAGCGTTACAAAAGCGTTATTCCTAATCGGATTTATGCTATTTAAACAAATTTTATCTCAAAAGCGGGCTTGGCAAATCGGAATATGCAAAACGGAGCATTACCGCCCCTGTTCCTGCAGCTCCGTGAAACAGCGAGGGACGGAAAGCCGCTGTGTATTCGGGCGGAAAATACCTGTATCCATTCCGCTTTATTCCGCCCAGTATTTCTCCTGCGGCAAGGGGCAGCTCTGCCCGTCCGAGGGCGTTTCCTGCGCTTATGAGAAATTCCGCCGCCGAGCCGTTTCCGCAGCAGATATGGTCCTTCATAAGCATTTTGCGGTTAAGACAGGCGTTTATGGCACGCTCCATATTTTCATTATAATAAGGTATATTATCCTTTTGATTATTACAGCCAAGCAAAGCAAGACCTATTCCCGGTGCGCCCGAGCAATAGCCGTGCATTGTCCTGCCGCCTGAGGCTGGTCTGCGGTCGGGCCAGGCGCCCTTTTGCTCCGAATATATTTCATACTCGAACAAAAATGTGTCCTGAGCGGCTGACAGTAATCGGTCATCACCCATAAGCTCCCACGCCGCCATAAGCGCCGCTCCTATTCCTGCCATTCCGTGTCCGAAACCGCTTATTGCTCTGCTGCCCGCTGTCTGCCATAAATCGGGAAAGCCCTCCTGCTTGAAGTTCTTGGCAGCCAGTATTTTCTCGGCGCATCGCTCCATAATCCGCTCGTTTCTCACCTGCGGATAACGGCACATAACAAGCAGCAATCCCGCAAGTCCCGCATAAATATCAACAGGTGCTTCCTCAAAGGAAAGCTTGTTCAGATTTTTCAGCAGCGAATCAACGGTATTGGAAACAGCGTCCTTATATCCAAGCTCCCACAGCAATGCAAGGCGGTACAGCTCGCCGCCTGTTCCCTCCGCAAGACCGAGAGCAAACTGCTTTTGGGAAATGGTTTCAAGACTGTCAAGTCGGCGGCGCATTGTTTTATCGTATTCAAGACAGCAATCAAGCAGCTTTTTCGCCTGCTCACAGCGGCTCGGAATTGCCTTTGCAGTCATTGCGAAAAACAGCGACAAACCGCCTGTTCCCCGTGCAAAGCCACCGTTAATTATTTTCGGGGACAAGCCCTCGTCCGCTTCAAGCCAAGCCGCTCCGCCGCCCGGTATGGGCAATGCTGCGGCGGCAATCCTGTCAAAAAGCCGCTCCGCTTCCATAAGCGCTTCTTCCTTTGTAATGGGCTGTGTTCTCTGCGGCTCAGCCGTGCTTACCGTTTCCTTGGGCAATTTATCGGGAGCCGCCGCTAAAGCCTGTTTAAGCATTGCAAGCTCAAAGCCCATTTCCTCCTCGCTTAGCATTTCAAGCCGCTTTTTGGCATTGTCAACTCCGCTTGTTTCAATATAATCGGAGATAACCGCCCTTCCCTCGCAGTAAAGGTCAAGGTCGCCGCCATTGCAGTAAAAATAGGGAATGTCCCCTTTAAGCATACATTCGGCTTCCATTTTGGCAATGGGGAGCAAATGAGGCGCATTATACTTTATAAAATAATAGTCCAGCTTTGACAGCGCCGCCCGTTTTGTTTCCTCCGACTGCAAAGCCGATGGGGACAGCATTTCCTGCTGAATTACGCTGTAATAGCTTGTATTCCGCACAAGCCGCCGCATGGGTGCGTCCGAAAACTCGTCAATGATTTGCCCTATTTCCCGCTTCATGGTCATACAGCGGTGATAAATGTCCGTAAAGCCCCCGAAAAAGCTGTCCTCAAAGTCACGAACAGTACATACCTCCCCGTCCTTTTCGGGAAGTCCTCTGCCCCGATTTTTTGTCAAAAGCACGCTGTACTGCATATCCTTTATGTACCCCGGGAGAATTCCGCTCTGATAGAGAGAATTGCTGACTGCGTCGGACAAGGCGTCCTTTTCCGCAGAGCAGAAACGAGAGCTTACGCCGAACATTTTAACTGTTGGAGTAAGCACCGTTTCCACATCAACAAGCACAGGGGTTGTTTCCTCGCCAAGAATGTTTTGGAAATGCAGGTCGGTACTGCCCAGCGCCTGAAACAAGGCGCAAAGTCCCCCTAAATTATAGTAAAACCTGCATATTTTTTCACCGGTACGAGCAGGCCTTGCTGTTACATATTCGCAGAAGCCGTATTCCCCAAAATCAAGGCAGTGCGCCCCACGGGTTATATCCGAGAAATAAGCCGCCGTCAGCTTTTCGTACATTACGTCAGCCATACAGCTATGGGGCTTATACAGAAAGCAGCCGCCCTCTGTCCTTATCTGCAATGTAAATCTGCCGCCGTTATGCACGTCCGCTCCGTCACCCGACAAGCCCATAATTGCTCCCATAGCCTTTCCGCCGAGCAGCCTTGCTTCAATTTCTTCCCTATGCAAGGCAATATGCGTAAAAGCCTCGGTCAGATAATTATGCCACATTGCCGCTCTTTGTTCAAGCAATTCGGGCAAAAGAGGCGAGGTATTTTTAAGCAGGTCGGTGGAATTAAGCTTTTCGTAAAGCTCCGCCGAAGCGGCTTCCTTATAGCTTTCGGGAGCAAGAGAGGGAATTGCGGTTTTCCTTGAAAGCTGGTCAATAAGCAGCTTTTCCATTGTGGGATAAGCCACGGCGCAAAGGGATCTTAACAGCATTTCCCCCGCTTCATTCCACAATGAAGCGCCAAATTTCAGTCCCGCTATGCCTTGCAAGGTCTGCTTCAGCCTTTTCAAGCCTTCCTCGGCAACAGGCGCAAGTACGGCGTAATGCTGCCTTTGAAACTCGTTGTATGACCTCATTTGCGTTATCCTTTCATAAACAAGCTATCTCCCCGCAAAATGCAGGGAGATAATCCTTTTATTCTTATTCCGAGCCGCAGAAAACCTCGGGGTCGTATGAGAAAAGCCTGCCCCATATATCGCCGCCTGCTACCGTTTCAATCTGCTCGTCGGTCAGAGCACCTGCGGAATTAGACTTTTCAATCACAAACGCCTTAAATTCCTCAGCTGTGCCCTCGACGCCGTTTTCCTTAAGGAATTCAGCAAGGGAGTTGTCTTTCAAAGCCGTTGCAAGACCGTTTTTAAGCTGCTCGCTTGATAAGATTTCATTGTAGAATTGTTCTGTAGTTTTCATTTAAAAGCCTCCTTTGGTTTGTTTTCATTTATTTATACGATAGAATTTGAAAGAGTGCCGATTTTTTATTATTTTAACATAATTTTTTTATAAATTCAAGCGAAAGCTATTGCGGATTATTATGAATTTACCGCCGCATTCTCCTCGCTTCCGCCCCACTCAACCAGCGTAAAGCCCTTTCTTTCATAATGCGGCAAGGTCTGCTCCTCAATTTCAACAAACTCCTCCGTTCCGTAATAGGTCATAAACACACGGATACTTGTATCGGGGGTTTTGGAAAGAGTAAGCGGAACGCTTTTATCATAATCGTCGGTATGGAAAGTAATAACGTTATACTCGTTATTCTGCATTTTGGGCAGCCAGTAAATTATAAACTCGTTTGCCTCTCTTGCGGAAAGGCCGATATACATAAGCTTTTCACGGAGAAATTCAGCCGTGTCGCTTCCCTTTACGCAGAAGCCCTTGCTGTTGTCAAACAGAGCGCCGCCGTCCGCTTCCCAGTATAAGCAGTAATACTCGTTTCCGTCCTTGTCGTAAAGGGTACCATCGGGCTTTGCGGTAACAGCCCAGCCGTTGTCATATTCGGGATAGGTGCAGGTCAGCTCACCGCCGTAGGTGAAATCAAGGGATACCGTTACTTCGGTTTCCTCCTCGGGATAAAGATAAATAACGGGCTTTGCGTAATCACCTAAGAAATAGTAGTCATACTTCATTTCAGCGCTGTTGTATTCCCCAAGGAAAAATTCATCAACAAGATAAGCAATATGATAGGAGTATTCACGGTCGTTAAGCTGGTATCTTTCAAGCTGCTGATTGAAGTCCTTGGAATAAATGTTGCTTAGCCAGCCGCTGTACATTTTGTAGCTTGTTTCGATATCAGCGCAGTAATTTGCTCTTGCCTTGCCGTAAAGCTCCCACATTTCGCCCCAGTAGGAATAAGCGCCGTTCCATTCAAGATGTGTATCGGAATGGGGTCCGTCATCATCGGTTGCTTCTTCCTTTATGACAGTAGGCACGATTTTCTCGCCCATATAGTAGTAATCTACCTCATAGCGCCCGTTTTCATCAGGCTCGCCCACATTCCTTGTGGTAAACACCTCGGTGTATTCAAGGGTATCGCCGCTTAGGGTGTAGAGATAGTCGGTATCGTTGTTTTCGCCGGTGGTGCGGTTCTTATAGCTTGTGGCAAACCACGCCTTTGAGCCGTCCTCGAGTGTCTTTATGCCAAGCAGGTTTGAAATATCATATACCGCCTGATGCTTATTATAAATAGTATCAATATATTTCAGTCCGTCCTCGCCAATGCGGTAAATGTCAATATCCGACGTCCACTCATTGTCGTACTTATCGTCCGCCGCATTAAGGTGAGTATCAAGTACTTCGGGAGTGCCGTCAAAATCAAGGTCAAGAAGTACAATGCCGTATGTATTATCGGCAAGGAGAGTATCCCTGTTGTCAATAAGCGCATTGTACACCGCCGCCATCTGCGGGTCCTTGTTCATATCAATAAAGTACGGATTTTCAAGCACCTTGTCCGTATCATCGGAAAGCAGCTCAATATCGTTGATTAAACAGGTGTTATCATAATAGCCCTCAACCGCTCCCTCCGACTTTGAAGTATTATAGTATGCCACGCTTATGCTGTTCAGCTCAATTTTTGCATAAACAAAGCTGTCGTCCAAATCAAGCAAGGGTGAGTTTTCGGAAATATACTTTGCGGTTTTCGGCTCTGATTTCATAATAAATGTATCTGCGGTAATATCAGTGCCGTTTATGTTGAAATTCAGCAGCTCGCTGTTGGTGGAAAACAGCGGAATACCGTGCATATACGCAGGGTCGATTATTATTTCGTAAATGTAGGATTTTCCGTCGCCAAGACCTCTTTCCTCGCATTTTCTGATAAAGCCGTTTACATAAATAACATAGTCGTTTTCCGGGCTTTGATTGGGGTAAAGAACGTATGCTGATTTAAGACTGTCAACGGTGATTTCCTTATCGGAAGAAACGGAAACCGTAAACTTCGGATCAATGGGTTCAATCCAATAAGCCGAATTTTTCATTGTTAAGTAGCTCATGCTTGAAGCCTTCACCTTAGAGATAACGGATTCATCGTCCTTGCCTAACGCAAGTGCGTTTGTGGAATTTCTTGCATACAAATCCACATCTGCAAAGGAAATAGTGTTTCTGTCCTCAATTTTGTGATAATTCCATGTTATGCTAAGGTCTAACGGGAATACTTCGTTGTTGGGAATATGGAACGAATAGTCCTTGTAATCCTCATAAGCAAGGGTGTAAAGATTCTGCTTTGTTTCCGCTTCCGACGACTGCTCTGTTTCTTCTGTTTCAGCGGAGGTGCTTTCGGCAGAGGTGGTGGTTTCGGTTTCGGATACTGTTGTCTGTTCGACCTGCTCATTTGTATTGCCGCAGCCCGAAATAAGCATTGCGGCTGTTATTATAAGGCAAAAGAATTTCTTTTTCATACTGTTTTCCTTTCTGTTAATTCAAGCTTTCTAAGACATGGCGTGATTATCTGATTTTCGGGAATAAGGCTGTAATCGTACATTACCTTTGAGTGATTGTTCAATACAAGCTCCCGTTTAATTATCCGCCTGTCCTTGTCAAGGGTTATGCGATAGACCTGACTTACACGGTAAAACTCCCCATTTTCCTCCACATAGCCCTGATTGTTTTCGGTTATGCGGTAGGAATAAGGAAAGCTTTTTGTGGTTCTCAGCTCTCCGTAAAGTTGCTCTTCGTCCTGCCATAAAAGCAGCTGTACAGGGCGGTCGGTGGTGTTTTTGAAGCGGTAATCCACGTTTTTGTAAAACACCCCTGTGCCCGTGCCAAAAGGGACTCGCCGTCCCGAATCGGGGAAAAGTGCGTCGGTGTGATGAAACAGCTCGGTTACTTCAAGGGGGCTGTTGAGCACAAGCCAGTGTATAAGGTTGGCAAGCTGGCAAAGACCGCCGCCGATTCCCTTGGCAAGTCTGCCCTTTTCAATAACCAGTCCGTCAAGGTAGCCTTTTTCAGCAGTTGGCTCTCCAACCAGCCGCCAGAAAGAAAAGGTTTCCCCCGGCGCAATTACAATTCCGTTTATCTTAGCGGAGGCAAGCCGAAGATTTACAGCCTTGTTGCGCTGAAGCTGCATATCCACGCCCTTAAGCCGCCGCAGTATGACAGAACTGTGAGCCTTGACCACAACAGGAAGGGGCAAGGTACTTTTTTCCTTTGCAAATTTTTCCTTGCTGAACATATCCCTTACATCACGGCGCAGGCACTCCTTTTTAAGGGATATTTCGTAGCAAAGAGGCGAAAGCTCGCAAAAAAGCTTTCTCTTTCTCATAATGTTTTTCCTTTCTGAATCTTAATTCAAAAATTTACAAAACATTTTACTTCTTGTTAACTGAAAATTCTCCTGCTGTAATAGAAGTCAGCGGAAATTCCAAAAAAGCCACATTGTTTTTTTGTTTATTAAACTTTCGGCATTTTAGCCAAAGAATGCTGTTTCGATTTAGATAAAACTTAACCCGATTCTGAAACTCAATAATTTTATTTTCAGAAAATGTAACTTTTTTCATATAAATGCAGTCTACATTTATAGAGGGGAGGAAAAAGAATGGAAGACCTTGAAATATTAGAATTATACAATCTGCGTTCGGAACAGGCAATTGCGGAAACAGGCAAAAAATACGGTGCTGTCTGCGGAAAAATTGCGGGAGCAATATTAAACAACGCAAATGACGCCGAGGAATGCGTCAATACTGCCTACTACAAGCTGTGGAACACCATTCCGCCAAAGCAGCCCGAATCCCTGTGCGGCTATCTGTTTGCCACCGTGCGTAATACGGCAATTTCCGCCTATCAGAAGATAAGGCGCAAAACGGGAAGCTATGTTTATCAGGAGCTTGACGAGATAATTCCAGACAAGCTTACCGTTGAAGCCCGGTTTGACAGCAGACAGCTTGGGGAAATGATTAACAGCTTTCTTTCGGGCGAAAGCCGCATCAGCAGACAGCTTTTTACCGCAAGATACTATTTCAATATGTCAATGGCTGACATAGGGGAAAGCTTTGGAATGAGCGAATCGGCGGTAAAAACAAGGCTGCTCCGAATAAGACGAAAGCTTAAAACTTATCTTGAAGAAAGGGGAGTTGAAGTATGAAAAGGGACGAAAAATTCTGGGACGAAGCCCTTGAAAGGCTTGACGAAAAGTACATAAACGAGGCTGCGGAAAAGCTTGCCGAAAATGATATAATCAAATCGCAGCAGAAGCCGCCCCTTATTGTAAAAATTCCGCAGAAAAAGAGCAGACTGGGGACAATTCTCGGAGTATGCGCAGGAGCGGCGGCAGCGGTTTGCTTTGTTGCAATAGGCGTGATTTTTGCGGGCAGACAGGGAGTTGTCATTGAGCCCACGCTAACCTCCATAACCGAATTAGGCAATGTTATTTCTCCCGAAACAACTAAGCCAAAGCTGGAGGGGTCAACAAAATCGTTCAAATCCATTTATACCTTTAAATCAACCGATGAAGAAATGATGCTTAATTATTATGAAGACAGATTTATCGGTGAATGGACTGAAATAAGCACAGGCGAAAAGCTTACCCTTTCATATAAATCCGACTGCGTTTCTCTTGGAGATGTGTTCTGCGGCTTTAAAGGCGGAGGCGGCGGAGTGTTTATGAAAAATATAGCCGGAGGAGATTGCAACAATTTCTATTTCATTTCAAGCGATGAGCCGGATATACTTTATTACTACTCCGACAACAGCGATGTTATTGAATACGGCAGCTACAAGTCGGTATATGTGAGAACAAACAAGCTTGAAAACGAGCGTAAGCTATCCACAGGAGAGCTTGGCGCTATCGGCGTAATAAAGCTTACTCAAAAGGTTGAAGAAACCGATATATATTCGCACTCGGACAATATGGGAGCAATAAGAACTGCCATTGCAAAAAGGCTTGTTCTGCCCGACGGTCAGACTTACACAAACTGCTACGGTAATACCGATATGTATTTTGAACTGGTAAGCCTTGAAAATGACAAGCTTTCATTCCGCTGCAACTACAAACCAACGGACGGTGAAAAGACTGTTCCCGTTACAATAAAAATGAAATGCACCAAAGGACACTGGCAGGTATCCTCCGCAGCTACCGATGACGGAGAAGAAATAACCTTCCTTACCGATAAGGATGATTCAATGCTGCCCAAAGCCTTATTCAGCGGCAATATTGAAATGGACTTTGATATTTTCGAGGAGCATTTCTACGGCTTATGGACGGGCATCAGCGACTCGGGCGTTGAATATGAGCTTCCCCTCACCTATCACAAGGACTGCTTCGGAGATCCATTTAACTGGAGTATGTGCTGCACAGGCTTTTACAGCGACGAGCAGGGATATTATATGATGGGAATTAACGGCGGAATAGGACAATGCTGGTACATTCCCGCATACGAGCCAAACCGTCTGTACTGCTATAAAGATGTGGGAGAACCTGTTAAGTGCAGTGACTATTCTTTCGTCTATGAAAGATCTGCCCCCGTTACCTCTTATGACAGAGATGTGCTTTCAACCACAGCTGAAATAAGCTCCCTTGGTTTAAAACGCCTTGAACAGCTTATAGGCTTTGTCGTTCCCAAAGAAGTCAGTGAAATTATCATTGACGGAGAGGAATGGACAAGGGATACAAATTTAAGCTTAGGTTTTGGAAACGTGTATATAAACCAGCGTGTTACAGAGGACAAGGTTGTGCTTACAAGACGCTATTTCTTAAAGGAAACCTATAGCGAAGATGATTACAGTTCAACCCCCGAAATGCAGTATATTACGCTGACAATGGAAAAGAAGGACGATAAGTGGCACCTTTCCTCTGCGGAAAAGTACAGAAGCAATATTACCTCGTTCAACACTCCCGCCTATACCGAGGTAGAAAAAGCCTGCGAAAAAATCAACGAGGAATTGGGAAACAACGGGTCTGAAGCCTGCACGGTTGAGCAGAATATCAGTTATTTCACAACAAAGGACGGCTTTTACTACGCTGTAAGGCAGATAAAGCCAAGTATGGCGGAAGAGCCAAGCTATACCGAGGTTTATTATTTCAACGGCACTGATTACACAGCAATAGGCACAGAATATACGCAGGAGGATTACTCCATTGGAAAGCTGCTTGATCTGAAATTTGTTGGTGAAAGTCTTTATGTACATACAAGCAATGACGGAGCAAACTACGTTTACAGATGTATCGACGGGGCAATGGAACTGCTTATTATGCAGGACGGCGGCGATATGGACATAAGCTTTATAGGCGATAAGTATATGATTTACCGTACGGATAACACATATATGATTTATGATATTGCCTTAACCTGCAGAATGTTGTTTGATTTCGATACAGTAAACAATGTGATTGATGAGGACGGAATGGGCTTTACCGCAATTGTAAACGGCGAAACGCTCCATATAAGAGCAAACCCAAAGGAAATGTCCCTTGAAGAACAGTTAAAGCTGCTTGATATGAACGCACAGTATATATGGATTTACACCCAGATTGAATCCCCTCTTGTAGATTACAATTCCGATAATTTATTATACGATGACGGAGCGGTAGTGAAGCTTTACCCCGTTACTCAGGAGGATTTCAGGGATTACAATACCGTTTACAGCCTGCTTTCAAGCGTTTACACCAAAAGCTGTACAGAGAAAATTTTGTCCGAGGAGCTTCCTACGGGAATGGTATTCTACGGCGGCAAAACCTACTGCAACGGCGGCGCAAGAGGCTCAAATCTTTCCGTGGGCAGAATAGAATATAAAATCAAGAGCCAAGACGAAAGCACCGCAGAGCTTGAATATACCGTTTACGGGGTGAACCCGGAAACTTCCGAGCAAACGGACGAAATACTTGAAACCTACACCATTAAAGCCGTAAATACCGAAAACGGCTGGCGGCTGGATAAGTATTATCTGCCGTATTAAGCTTTGAATAGCATTACAAACATAAAGCCCGACTGCAGTTCAGTGAACCGCAGTCGGGTCTTGTTATTATTCTACTACGATAACCTCATTGAAAATCTGAACAGATTTAACCCTGTCCGTATCCACAATGTTCATATTCCGTCCGAAGAAATAGGTCATTTCAAAGCTGCCATCGCTGTTTTCAGCTCCCGTTCCCGAATCCACGTTGCCTGTGTATTCCGATAAATCCAGCACCGTTCCATCGTCGTATGTGACATACAATGGAAGCGTTTCGTTGTGCGTTTCGCTGCGCCAATTTACCGTGGCGGTCATTTTTGCTCCCAAAGTGGACAGGGTCAGTCCCCTTAGATAAATTTCCGCTTCCGAATTGTCAACAACCTTTTTATCAATTTCATCAAAGCGGATTACCTCCGTATTCTGTGGACGGCTTACATTAAAGCGGATTGGCTTATAATCCTCATTTGGAGTAAATTCAAAGCCGTCAACCAGCGTTACGCAGGTCATTATTTCCATACTGTCCTTGTCCTCGGGAATTTCGGCGTAAGTCCTGCCGAAGCAATACACAGTTTTATCCTCTATGTGAAGCGGTCGGCAATTGTCGGAGCTGCCCTCGTCTTCTGCCGAAAACCAAAATTCGCTGCCCGGGCTGTGGGGAATTTCCCCCTTATACGTTACATCATACATTACATAAAGCACAAGCCCGTCATAGACATAGCCGCCTATATGCAGGATTCTGTCGCCGTAATCAAAGCTTTGGTCAAGCTCACGAAACATTGACTGTATAAAGTCAATATCCCTTTCGGTATAGTCGGAATTTGCTTCTGCGCCCCTTGGAATGTTTATTTCGGATATGCTTTCTTTCTGCAAGTCCATAAGCCAGTCCCGTACCAAGTAGGCTTCCTTTTCGGCAGCGGTTTTTCCCATTCCAAAAAGTGAAACAAAGTCGAAATTGAACGCCGCTCCCGCCGAAACAGTAATAACGGCAGCCGCTGCCGCCAATGCGATTGCAGCTGCATATTTTCTTTTTCCTCTGCCGCCGTGAGCCTTGCTTTCCGTCTTTTTCGCCCTTTCAAGGACCTTTTCAAAGGTATGGTCATCGGTGTGATAGTTTCTGCCGTAAATCTCCGACCACATATTATCAACAATCTTTTTGCAGTTCATTACCCTTTCCCCTTTCGTCAGCTATAAGCTTTTCAAGCTGCTTTCTTCCTCTCATCAGCCGCACTCCCGCCGCAGATTTTGAAATATTCAGCAGCCTTGCCGTTTCCTCAACAGAATATCCCTCATAGTAATGCAGATAAAGGGCTATGCGGTTTTTGGGACTGATTTTCCCGAACAGCTCGGGCAATTCAAAGCCGCTGTCCTTATCGTCAAGATATTCCTTGTTGTCCGCCGCCTCGAGAGGCTGAGAAAATCTGTACCAATGAGAGCGAAGTATGTTTTTGCTGCGGTTAACAGTGCACCTCAGAAGCCACGCCTTGATATGCTCGTCGTTCTCAAAGCTGCCGCCATAGGTGTAAAGCTTAAGGAATACGTCCTGCGCAATATCGTCTGCGTCCGCAGGATTTTTCACATAGCATAACGCCGCAGACCAGACCATTTTACGATATAGCACGATACAGCGTTCAAGCTCATCCTCTGTCATAAACAGCACCTCTTTTCGTTATTCTGAAGAGCCCTTCAATAATAATACAATTTAGGCGCCACGATGTTTACATTTTAAAAAAACAGTTGCAAAATTTTTGAAAGCGTGATATAATTATTCGTAAGGAATAAACATAAAAACGCCTTTGGCGTCAATTAAATTTAGTAAATTTAAATTATTTTCCCGAACGGAAAAGTACAGGAGGCTTAAAAATGGATAAAAAAGCAATGTATAAGCTTAGCTACGGTCTGTTTGTTCTCACCGCAAAAGAGGCTGATAAGGATAACGGCTGTATTATAAACACTGCCATTCAGGCGGCTTCTGAGCCAAATCAGATGAGCGTTTGCGTGAATAAGACAAATTATACCCACGATATGATCAGCAGAACAGGTGAATTTACCGTATCTGTTTTAAGCCGCAATGCAGCCTTTGATTTGTTCAAGCGTTTCGGATTTCAGTCAGGCCGTGACGTCAATAAGTTCGAAAATTACAAAAATTGTGAACGGGGCTCAAACGGCATTTATTACATTACGGAAGGCACTAACGCTTATATTTCTGTAAAAGTCAATAAAACAGAAGATTTAGGCTCCCATACAATGTTTAT
>JBJERI010000023.1:0-4239 GCA_051882195.1 Ruminiclostridium sp.
ACCACATAATGAAGAAAAAGCCCAGAGGTTTCTGGACTTTTTCGACAGACTGAGAGACTTGCTAAAGCAAGTCTCAAATTGGGTGTAGTGCTTGTCGGCACTTTTCTAAAAAGGATTATGCTTGTGAAAGAAGCAGTCCGTCTTGTGGCTTTTTTCAAGTTGTTGGTGGAAATGGTAACGCTTTTGCTTTTTTTGCTCTGCTATTATGCTGTGGATATGTTGGTTTAGATTATTGTCTTGTTTGAAAAGCAAGCACTTGTTTCTGATTAACATAAGAAAGGCAAAGTCTTTGCGCTTAAGCACCAACCCACAAATACAAACAAACACAAAATCGGGGTTTGAAAAGGGCACCCCCTTTCCGCCAATAGCGAGGGATTTTCCCATTGGGGCGAGCCGGCCCCATTTTCCCCTCTTGACAAAAGGGAAAAGTTATTGTATAATAACTGTACTAACACACCTAATACACTTAATACAGCGAAAGGAAAAACCCGTGCTTAACATTCGTCTTGAGGGAAAAATCCCTATTTATGAACAGCTTTACAGCGGCATTTCACGGCTGATAATCAGCAAGGAGCTTATTGCCGATGAAAAGCTGCCTGCCGTCCGAGAGGTGGCAAAGCAGTTCGGAATTAACCCGAACACCGTGCAAAAGGCATACGGAATGCTTGAACAGTCTGGGCTGATTTACACTGTTCCCGCAAAGGGCAGCTATGTTTCGGGAGAAAAAACCGCAGCCGCCGCCATAAAGTTCAACGCTATGACAAATGCTGAAAAAGAAATATCCGCCGCTTTCAGAGCAGGAGCGGAGCTTGAAGAGATAATCAGCCTTGCAAGGCTTATATGGGAAAGGGAAAGAGAGGAAACAAATGATTGAGGTCAGAAATGCGGTAATGCGTTTTGAGGACAAAAACGCCCTTGACGGTATTTCGCTTGAAATACCCGAGGGCTGCGCTTATGGGCTGCTTGGCTCAAACGGCGCAGGAAAATCAACCCTGCTGCGGCTTTTGTCGGGAATTTACCGCCCAAATTCGGGTGAAATTCTCATTGACGGAGAGCAGATTTACGAAAACGCCCCCTTAAAGGAAAGGGTGTTCTTTATCAACGATGAAACGGTGCAGTTCAATTCAATGACCTTAACCGATATGAAACGGTACTACAAAAGCTTTTATCACAGCTTTTCGGAGGAATTGTGGGAAAAGCTGTACAGCGCAGTGCAGCTGCCCCTGAAAAAGCGGCTCAGCACCTTTTCAAAGGGAATGAAAAGGCAGGCGGCGGTTATCTGCGGAATTGCCTGCAAAACGCCGTACCTGTTTCTTGACGAGGCATTTGACGGACTTGACCCAACAATGCGGATTATCGTAAAGCAGATGCTTATTGACGCCATGATGGACAACAAGCTGACCGTAATTTTCAGCTCCCACAATTTAGGGGAAATAGACGAATTCTGCGACAGAGTGGGACTGCTGCACAACGGCAAGGTCGTTTTTGACAGAGAGCTTGACAGCGTTAAGGGCAGCGTGTTCAAAATTCAGACCGCCCTTGATGCGCCTTTTGACAAGTCTTTGGTAAAGAACGGCGAAATTCTCCACGCCGAAACAAACGGCAGCGTTACTCACATTATCGCAAGGGGAGAGCGTGACCGCATAAAGGCGGATATGGAGCAATTCTCCCCTAAATTCTACGACGAAGTGCCCTTGTCCTTAGAGGAAATATTTGTTTATGAAATGGAGGTGCTGGGTTATGACAGCTCAAAGCTTGGCGAATAAGCCTTTCTACAACTTCAAAGCCTATTATCTGAACAAGCTGCGCTATCTGCGGCCAATGCTCATAATGAACTGCATTTTTGCGGTATTGTCCTATCCGACCCTTTTGGGCATTTTAAACGTTTACTTAAATTTTCAGATCAAATATGATTTAATAAGAACAGCCGTTCAATACGAAGCCACCCAATATGCAAATATCAGGAGTACGCTGTACGCTTTGGAAAGCTTCTGTCTGTTGGCGGCTATAATATGCATACTCTGCCTTGTGGGAATGTTTGTGTTTACGCTGGTAACAACGCTGCGCAGCTTCCGCTACCTTTACAGCAAAAACGTGGTGGATATGGACTATTCATTGCCCGTAAGCCACAACACAAGATTTTTCGGGGATTTCCTGGGTGTAATAACCACAAGCATACTGCCCCACCTTATTTCCGTAATAATCGGGCTTATTATACTGGCAAACTTCCCCACCTATGACGCAGAATTTCAGGAGGATATGATGGCAATCAGCCATATTGCGTCCCAGTGTATGTGGGCGGGCTTTTTCTCCTGCGTAATGCTCAGCGCCTTTACTTTGCTTACACTGTCCGTCTGCGGCAGAAAAGCAGAGGCTTACATTTACCCCATACTGCTCAATTTTGCAGTACCTATTATTCACGGTCTTGGAGCGTACATTGTAAACAACTGCTTTTACGGCTCGTTAGGCTCGTCAACGGAATATATCAACGAAATTTCCGCAACCTCCCCTCTTGGAATAATATATACCTCCTTCAGCTATGTTTTTGACGCATTTTACGGCTTCAGCTCCGAAGAGGCAATGCTGAATGTCCCCGTATTCCGTCCCGTTTATTTTATCGGGGCAATTGCAATAACTCTGCTGTTTTTCATCGCCGCCTACTTCCTTATGAAGTACAGACTTAACCACCGTGTGGGAATGTCCTACGTTTATAAGGGAATGAACCTTGTTATCCCCGGAATTGTTATTCTTGCAATTTCAATGCCAATTTTCTTCAACGTATGGAAAGGACTTCAGAGCAGCACGGAGGAATATTACTCCTACACTTACAATCCCGTGCCGTGGATAATCGGCGCCCTTATTTCCACCTTTATTGTGTATGTGATAATGGAGCTTATCGGCGGCAGAAACTTCCGCAAATTCCACCTTACAACGGCGAAATGGGCAGGCACACTGGCTGTCTGCTTCGGAATTACCTCGGTGCTTTTCCTGTCCGACGGCTTTGGCAAAAAGTATTTTGTACCCGACAGCAGCGACGTTGCACAGGTAAGCTTCTGGGCTTCAGATTCCACCCACGGCGACAAATATGACTACTTTTTCCTTGACATCACAGACGTTACAGACCCTTATATGATACAGAAAATAACAGAGCTGCACAGCTCAATCGACAAAAGCGGAGCGGAAATCTCTGACGATGGATCGGCCGCTATGTATTACCGCCTTAAAAACGGTGAATTTGTCAACCGCTGTTATCAGATAAGCGATGAAAAGCTTGACAGCTTTGCAAAAGAGCTTGCAACTCCGGAATGGGCATACGGCTGTTACAACAACCGAATTGGCAATACTGAAAACATGACATACAGCATTAAAAGAATAAGCTTTTTCGACGGCAGCTATACGTCGGACAGCTTCAATGTCAGCGGCAGCAGAGATATTGATATTGATAAGTTAAAGGCGGCAATTGACAAGGACTGCCAAAAGGTAAGCTACGACCTGCTTTTCGGAAAGGAGCATGAGGACCAATATATTATGCTCACTTTACAGGTATACACGGAGGAAATTTATATTACCGATTATTTTACCATTAGAATATATGGCTGGATGGATAATACTGTTAAGTTTCTGACCGATATGGGGATAAAGCTTGACGCATAAGCGGAAAGTGCAAAAGGGGGCGTTTGCCCCCTTTTTTTTACCCCCGTTTTGTGTTTGTTTGGATTTTTATGATGGTGTGGAGGGGGCTGCTCGCCCCCTTGATAGCCTTGTTTCTGATTATAAAGGAGCAATAACCCCTCGCCCATTTCTTTGCTTGCCCAAAGAAATGGGGAAAGAAATGCACTTGCTCAATCGCCGCAGGAGGCTTAAGAAACTCGCTTTGCGAGTTTCAAGTTGGTGTAGTGCTTGTCGGCACTTTTCTAAAAAGGATTATGCTTGTGAGGACGGCAGTCCGTCTTGTGGCTTTTTTCAAGTTGTTGGTTTAAGTGGTAACGCTTTTGCTTTTCTTGCTCTGTTATTGTGTTGGTGGATGGTGTTTGTTTTAGTTTTTACGTTGGTTGAGAGGGGGCTACTCGCCCCCTTGATAAAGTTGTATCTAATTATAGGGTAGCGATAACCCCTCGCCCTTTTCTTTGCGTGCACAAAGAAAAGGGAAAAGAAATGCACTCGCTCATGCGCCGCGCTTCAGACAAGGTATTCAATCCTGCTTCGCAGGATTTCATAACTCGCGCGGCGGTGCTTGTC
>JBJERI010000024.1:0-4230 GCA_051882195.1 Ruminiclostridium sp.
ACTAAGCATTACAAGCTCCGACTCCTCATGGGGCAGCTCACGGCATATATCATCGCATTTTATAAAGTCAACTCCCCAGCTTGCGTACAGCTCAAAAATGCTGTCGTAATATGCCCTTGCGCCCTCTTTAGTCGGGTCAACTCCGTACATATCGGTGTTCCAAGCGCATATGCTTGCGGTTTTGGCAATCTCACGGGCGGTCTTATCTGTTCCCTTTATTTTGGTGTTGTTATGCACCGCCTGTCTTGGTATTCCCCGCATAATGTGAATACCAAACTTTAAGCCAAGGGAATGAACATACTCCGCAAGAGGAGCAAAGCCCTTTCCTCCTGCCGACGAGGGGAAACGGTTTTCCGCAGGAATAAGTCTGCCGTACTCGTCCATACAAAGCTCTGCAAAGGGGTGATAGCTGTGATTTTCGGCGGTAGGCTCCGACCACTGAATATCCACTACAATATATTCCCAGCCGTACTGCTTAAGGTTTTTCGCCATATATTCGGCGTTTTTCCTTACAATATCCTCGGTTACGGAAGCGCCGTAGCAGTCCCAGTTGTTCCAACCCATAGGCGGTTTTGAATAACACATTTTATTCGCTCTCCTTTACAAATTCTTCTCTGTCAGGATTGATTTTCTTTGCGGTTTCTGCAACAACTGCCGCTTCTTCCTCCGATCGTATTTTACCTGCGGAGCGTAAGTAGAAGTTCCGGTCAACGTCCCACAAAACAGGAATAAAGCCGTAATCGGTAATCATATTCATCATTATTCTAAAGGCTTCAACAGGCTCGTCCGTAACCTCTGCATTGGAAGAAAATCTTTCCTTGCCGTAAATGGAGGTACATTCGCCCACAAAAACCTTGATTCCCTTATCGGTAAACGCCTTTTTAAGCAGCTCGCACTGTGCAATCGCATAGTCATACCAGCTCTGACTGCCGATCTGATTTGTCCAGTACATGGCATTGTCAACATAATGCACCGAAACCATAATTCTGTCGCTTACCGTGTCCGTTGGAACAACAAACTTTTCGCTTGTGGTAAGGTCGATATTTGTCCAGTAGCCCGAAATAATCAGCATTCGGCTTGCGTTGTTGCCGCCAGTCGCTCTTACTGCGTCAACAAAGGTCTGATTCATACGGTTGACGTAAGCGAATTTCTCATCGTCTGTGTAGTTGTCGCCATCTCTTACCGTGCCTAAATTTTCATTGTAGCCCTCGAAAATCAGATAGTCGGAATATTCCTTAAAACGGTTTGCAATCTGCGTCCATACGATTTTAGCCGCCTCCACCGCTTCGTCCTCGCTTAAATGCTTAACAAGAAATTCATCATAGTGATGAACATTGATTACAACGTAAAGTCCGTCGTTGTGGCAATAGTTGATTATCTCCTCAACACGGTTGAAATAATCGTCGTTTATAGTGAACGTTCCGTCGTCCGCCATCATATTGCCCCAGTAAACGGGAATCCGCACTGTGTCAAAGCCTGCCGCTTTCATTCCGTCAATGGCTTCCTGTGTAGTTATTCCTGCACCCCAGCACTTTTCATAATCAGATGGAGTGTCCGAGCCTATCTGACTTGCGCCGCTCGTTTTATTGGACTCGCTGGACCAGTAAGCCTCCATGGTGTTGCCCAGATTTTCGCCTATACCCATTTCGACAACGTATTGGTCGGAGGTCATATCCTTACGCATTACTCCGTTGTCGACGGTGGTTATGCCGTTTTTTGAGGGGTGAGGGCCGCTTGGAGTGCAGGCGGTAAGAGTTACCGCAATTATTACCGCCGATAGAATGAGGCTAACCGCTTTCTTAAATGTTTTCATAATATCACCTTTCCTTAATCATAACTGCCCATAAATTCAGTAAATTCCGCCTTGCCCTTTACGGCGTAAAGTCCCAGCATTACTCCCGTAAAGCCTCCTGAAACCTCGCTTGACAGGTATTTTGCCTGACCTGAGCCGAGAGAAATTTCTCTTTCGCCGTCAACCGCTATAAGGTCGTAGCTCCAGTTGCTGAAGCGGATTTTCAGTGCAGCTTTGTTTCCGCTGATTTTTTCCGCCTGCTGAATGTGCTTGATTCCGCCGATATTCAGCTTGGAAATCACTTCAAAACCCGATTCCGTTTTGCGTATTGCAACGTCATAATGCTCGTTTTCGCACATATAGGCAGTAAGTCCCGCTTCTCCGTTTTCAAGCTCCACATTGCAGCTCATTTCTCCGCAGAAATCACGCTGACGAAGTGCAATAAAGGTAGGCGAAGCAACATCGTCAAGGGTCTTGTCCGTGCCCGTAAGCGTTACCCTTTCACCAAGGCTGTAATTTTCCAAATCAGGGTGGCGCAGAAAGCACCAGTCAATTCCGAAATCCGTATTGTCAAAGGTGTATTCCTTTTTCTCTGTTTGAGAAAAATCACCCTCTATCTCATAGCTTTCATCGGTAGTGCCGTCATTTCCTGCGGTAAACCAGCCGTTTTCATCAAAGGTGACAGGGGTTAAGAAAACCTCTCTGCCAAGCTGATGATAAGGCATCCATATTCCCAGCTGACGGAAACCAAGGCTTAAAATATGCCAGTTTCCGTTATAATCCTCGATAAGGTCGCCGTGACCTATGCCCTGAATTATAAAGGGCGACTTGTTTCTGTTGGTTAAAACAGGGTTATGGGGGTAATTCTCAAATTTGCCGTAAGGTGAATCGGCAACGGCATAGGTTATCATGTGGCCGTATTCCGTGCCGCCCTCCGCCGCCATAAGATAATATTTTCCCTTTATTTTGTAAAGGTGGGGGCTTTCAAGATAGCGTCCGCCGCTGCCGTTCCATATTGCTCGGCTCGGGGAAAGCTTCTCGCCCGTTACAGGGTCAATTTCGCACTGGATAACAGCGCCTCTGCCCTTTTCATCAGTGCCGTTGCTCATAAAATAGGTTTTTCCGTCCTCAAAGAACAATGACGGGTCAATTCCCCCTTGGTCAACGTAAACAGGGTCGGACCACTCACCGTAAATATCGTCCGTATATACAAAGAAGTTCTGGTGTGTGGTGTCGTTGGTTGTCACCATATAAAATCTGCCGTTATTGTAACGGATCGTGGGAGCGAAAACGCCGCCGCTGCTGTTTATTCCCTCAAGCATTACCTGATTTTTTCTTGTGAGAACATAGCCGATCTGAGTCCAGTTTACAAGGTTGTCGCTTTCAAAAAGAGGTACTCCGGGAAAATACTGAAAGCTGCTGTTTACCATATAGAATTTCCCATTCGCCCTGCATACGCTGGGGTCGGGATAAAAGCCTTTTACTACGGGATTTGTGTATTTCATTTTTAACTCCTGATATAATATAATTACAGAGTCCACCTCGCACAGCAAGGTGAACTCTGCGTTTATTTTGAGAAAAGTCTATCAGTTTTCTTCCATAAGGGCGTTGTAATGGTCGAGAGTATCCTGAAGAACGCCCTCGTAGGAGGTTCTGAGAGCAGCCCATGAAAGCTGGTCTTCACCCTGTGAAAATGCAACGTTAATTAGCATATCGTCAATGATGGTTGAAGTTTCTGAGTTGAAGCCATAAGCCATATTAACTACCATATCATAGTTTTCAATCTGCTCAAACTGTGAAAGGAAGTCAAACTGCTCCTGAGAATACTTCTTGTCGTTCATAATGCTTTCGTTTACAACCGCAACAATTTCGGGGTCGGTCTTGCAAAGACGCATAATGTCGATGAATGCTGCTGCACCCTCAACATTCTTTGAGCCTGCGGGAACAAAGTAACCGAAGTTTGATGAGCCGTAGTAGTAAGCGTCAGCCTTTTCGTCTCTTGGGAAAGGAACCATACCGAATTCATAATCGGGGTATCTCTTGATAAAGTCGGTGAGCTTCCAGGTACCAACGCCAAGGAAAGCTGTTTTGCCGCTTGCAAGAGGCTCGTCCTCGTTGGACCACATTCCCTCGCCTCTTACCGCAAGGCCCTCTTTTCTTATCTCCTCAAGGAAGTTTGCTGCACGTTCAACAGCTGCTGTTGACATATTGTTTACCAGCTTGCCGTTTTCGTCTGTACCGATTAAAGGAGTGCCTGTTGAAAGGATAATGTCGTTGCCTACAAGGCCGTAAATACCGCCAAGTGCGCTGTCGCCTGCGGCTTCCATAAACTCAATCATCTTCTGCTTGAAGGAATCCCATGTCCACTCGTTGGCATTGTATAAATCCAGCGGATCGTCAAGTCCGTACTGGTCGAACAGGGTCTTGTTGTAGATAAG
>JBJERI010000025.1:0-19368 GCA_051882195.1 Ruminiclostridium sp.
GGAGGTGCTCCCCTTGAATATACAGACGCAGTGCCTATTTCGGGAATACCCGTAAACCCCCTTACAAGGCCTAAAATAAAAGAGCCAATCGAGCTTGGCGTAAAGGCAATTGACGGTCTGCTTACCCTTGGCAAGGGTCAGCGTATCGGCATTTTCGCAGGCTCGGGCGTTGGTAAATCCACCCTTATGGGTATGATTGCACGAAAGGTAAAGGCGGATTTGAACGTTATCGCCCTTGTAGGCGAGCGTGGACGTGAGGTTCGTGAGTTTATCGAAAACGACCTTGGAGAAGAGGGCATGGCAAGGTCTGTTGTGGTGGTTGCAACCTCAGACCAGTCAGCTATGATGAGAAACAAATGCCCCCTTACCGCAACGGCAATCGCTGAATATTATATGCAGCAGGGCAAGGACGTGCTGCTGATGATGGACAATCTTACCCGTTTCGCAATGGCACAGCGTGAAATTGGTCTTGCAATCGGCGAGCCACCTATTGCAAGAGGCTATACCCCCTCAATTTATTCCCAGATGCCCAAGCTGCTTGAGCGTGCAGGCTGCTTTGAGCAAGGGTCAATTACGGGCATTTACGCCGTCCTTGTTGAGGGCGACGACACCAACGAGCCTATTTCCGATACTGTACGAGGAATTATCGACGGACACATTATCCTGTCAAGAAAAATCGCCGCACAGAATCATTATCCTGCTATTGACATTCTTCCAAGCGTTTCCCGTCTGATGTCCATAATCTGCTCAAAGGAGCATAAGGACGCCGCAGGAAAGCTCAGAAACCTGCTTGCTCTTTACACCAAAAACGCCGACCTTATTTCAATCGGCGCATACAAGCCGGGAACAAATCCCGCCCTTGACGAGGCGGTAAGGAAAATTGACGGCATAAACGATTTCCTTACGCAGGACACCGACGAAGCCTTCAGTATGGAAGAAACAATAAGGCTGCTGGAAGAAGCGGTTAAGTAACGGAAAGGTCATGATTGATTGAAAAAGTTTGAATTTACCCTTGAATCATTAAAGCATTACCGTGAACAGGTTCTTGACGGGGAAAAATCCACTCTTGCCGCAATGCGGGGAGAGCTGCGCGCTCTTGAAGAAGAACTTGAAGAAATACTGAAAAGCCTTGCCGCCGCCGAGGAAAAGCTGCGCCGTATTTATGCGGAGGGCACTTACCCTAACGAAATTTCAATACAGAAGCGGCACATTATGACATTGCAGGCGGACGTTCATCAGCACAGGCACAGGATAATGCTTAAGGAGCGTGAAATCGAGGCGCAGATGAACAACGTGGTTGCCGCAACAAAGGAAGTAAGCAAGCTGGAAAACCTTGAGGAAAGCCAGCTTGAGGAATACAAAATGGCGGTACAGAAAGAGGAGGAGCTGTTTATCGACGAATTTGTCACCAACTCCGACTGGCGGAAAAATAATGTGAAATAGGTGGACTTATGCCCTTTAAAAATCTCCGTAAGCTTGATGAAAGGCTTACCTACTTCGTGTATTTCAATCAGAAAACCTACGAATACACCCACTTCCGTGACAAAAAGACAGTGTGGCTGGCGTGGTCAACAAAGCGGCTGCTCCCTGCCCTGTTTATAATCAACCTTATTGCATTTATATCCATTCTGTGGAACGTGCTTTTTGTGGATAAGCTGTTCAAATACACAATTCCGTCGGAATATACCGAGCTTGTGTTTTCAATCGCATGGTTTCCCCTGTTTGTTTTCTGGTTTAAAAGCATTAAAAAGGCGGGCAAGCCCTTCCTTGCGTGGAATATAATTCTCCCTCTGTTCATTTCGGGACAGACGGTTTATTCCTTTCTCCTTTACGGCTGGGACTTGGGAATACCTATCCTCAACGTGCGGTTTCTTGTTATGACGGCGGCAGTGATAATGACGGTATTTCACCTTATCTACTGCCTTGTGCGGCTGGATTTTTTCCGCTATACGCTGGAGGAAATGCGTGAAGAGGTGGCGGCAAAAAGAAGCACGGCATATACGGGGCGGTTTGACGACTGAAACGGATTTAACGGAATAATTAACACTGTGAAAAAAATCACGGTGTTTTTTTGTACAGTTTATTCATAAAAAATAACAGATTTTACATTGACTTTTCATTTCCTTTTGTGTATAATATAATAGAATATATGGGCTTACTATGTCCATATATCAATACAGCGAAACAATACGCTCTCTTTCACGCTTAAACTTCCTAAAGGAGTTTAATATATATTTTAATAAGAAGGAGGTGCGAAAAATGGTTGTAAACGCAGCAAGTACAGTTGATTTCAGCGGTATGGGCGTTCAGACAGCCGAGGTCAGTGACACGGGCGTATTTTCAAAGGTTTTGCGGCAGGAAATAAACACCGATACAAATTCCGTACAGGAATCGGACGCTCAGACTCCTCAGACAGCTCCCACGGAAAATCCCGAAAGTGATGTCGTTAAGGAAATAACCGATTTTATTAAGGAAAAGCTTGACGAAATCAAAAGCGGACTTACCGACGAGGACAGCATTGAGGAAATACTGCTTAAGCTTCTTGAACTGCTTAAAAACAGCAAGGACGAGAACGAAAGCGTAATGGCGCTGCTTATAACGGCGGCAGAACAGCTTTTGAATCAGCCAAAAGCAGAGGAAACCGTTCCAATGACTGACGAAAACCCAGACGAAACAGCAGTTGACGTTACAGAAGCGGTACAGACAATGCGCAGCGTTCAGAGCGACAGCGTAAAGCCTACCGACGAGCTTGCAATGCTTTTCGGAGAGGAAACACCCCAGGTCAAGGAAGAAATACGTTTAACCGAGGAATTGCCCCAAATCCCCGTTACAATGGAGGAAAAGGCGGAAGAAATTCTCCCCGTGCTAAGCGAACTCCCACAGACCGAAACGGCAGACCATACGGATCTTATTCCGCAGGAAACGCCAATTCCAACCCACGCCGAAAAGGCAGCAAACACGGCGGAGGAGCTTTTTAACAAGCTTATGGAGTTTGCGAAAAACGAGCTTGGACTTGAAAGCGCAGGCTTTGAGGAAAAGACGGTACATACCGAAATTTTTACGTCCTTTGTTCGACCCGAAACGGAGAAATCAACCGAAATCGACAGCCTTATCGCACACATCACAGGCAAGCAGGAAACCCGTGAGGAAACAGAAACGCCCATAGCCCCCCAATCCCTCCCACAGACGGAAATACAGGGAGCGCAGGGAGAAACGACCCAGCCCGAGGTAAGACAGGCTTCCCCAACAATGCAGGTTGCAAAAGCAATTGCGGCGCAGCTTGAAACGGCGGAAAGCGGTGAATCCACCTTCACAATGACCCTTAACCCCGAATCCTTAGGCAGAATTGCAGTAAAGCTTGTGACAAACGCAGGAAAGGTTACGGTGGAAATTACGGCGGAAAACCGTATTACACAGGAAATTCTTGCACAGAGGGGACAGTCCCTTGCGGCAAATCTCAAGGAAAACGGAGTTGACCTTGAAAAGTATCAGGTAGTTTATGAACCACAGCAAAATTCGCTGTACCGTGAAAATTACAACGGCAGCAGCAAAAATCCATACGTCAGACAGGAGCAGGAAAATGAGGGCGACGAGCCTGAAATAAGCTTTGCAGACCTGCTGATGAGTATGTAAGAAAGGAGTATCCATGGCAGTTGACAGCATAGGAAGTATTCAGGAGAACCACATCAAGTATTCGCAGTATTTTTCCGACAAGCAGAACGGCGACTTGTCCGTTGAGGATTTCTACACACTTCTTCTTTCGGAAATGACCAATCAGGACCCTCTTGAACCAACCTCAAATACTGAATTTATCAGTCAGATGGCGACCTTTACAAGTATGAGATCCCAGCAGGATGCTCTTTATTATTCCAACGCAAATTACGCTTCCTCCCTTGTGGGAAAAACTGTAATCGTTTCGGCAGGAACGGGTACAACAGGCGGCACAATCTCGGGCGTTGTTTCCAACGTTAATATGAGCGGCGACTCCTTTACCGTTACGGTAAACGGCAGAGATTACGCATTAAAGAGCGTTGTGAAAATCGTTTCCGACTCACAGACCGTCACAGGGACGTCAAATATCGGCTCCGACGGCGCTTATGCAACCAGCCTTATCGGAAAGCGTGTTACCATTTCCGCACAGAATTCATCGGGGGCAACGGTGCTTGAACAGGGCGTTGTTGATTCCATCGAGGTGCAGGACAGACAGTTCAGCGTAATTGTAAACGGATTATCTTACAGCATTGCGGACGTTGTAAGGGTACAAAACGAAAATACGACAGCAGCGGCAGACAGCGTTGCGGAAACTGCGAAAGCAGCGGAAACAGAGGTTGTCAGTCAGCAGACAAATGAAACCGAGGGCACGGAAGCAGACCCCGGAGAAAACAAAACGGATAACACGGACGTTACCGAAACACTGCAATCAGATGATAGCAATCCCGACAATACTCCCCTCCCTCCGGCAGATGAAACGGACAAGGCGGATATTGCGGACGTAACGGACGAAAAGGAAGATCTGATAAAATTGTTCAGCTGAACAAAGGCGGTGATTTAATGCTTTTAAGCGATTATCTCAAAACGCGCGGTCAGATAAGCGTTACAACAGGAGCAGGCATAGGAAATACGTCCCCTGCGGATAATAAGCCTGCGGTAAATTCAGAGGGCAGGACCTTTGCCGACGAGCTGAAATCCCAGCTTAATTCGGGTAAGGGCGTGCAGTTTTCCAATCACGCAATCAAGCGAATCGAGAGCAGAAACATAAGCATTGAGGAAAACAATATGCTTGAGCGGCTCAACAAGGGCATTGAAATTGCGGCGGAAAAGGGCAGCACGGACAGCCTTATTCTTGTTGACTCAACGGCTTTTCTCGTCAGCGTAAAAAACAACAAGGTAGTTACCACCATGTCACAGGAGGACATGAAGGGCAACATCTTTACAAACATCGATTCAACCGTAATAATATAATGTCGGACCGAAAGGAAACATTGGCTGCCCCGACCGATTGACGGGCGGCACGGTTGAAGGAAGAAAGGATTTATCAGCTATGATGAAGTCACTTTACTCCGGCGTTTCCGGAATGAAAACACATACACAGCGTATGGACGTTATCGGCAACAACATTGCAAACGTAAATACAACAGGATATAAAACCAGCACAGTTACTTTCAAGGACATCTACTATCAGACCAAGTCCAACGCCTCCTCGGGCTCTGCAACCACAGGCGGCAAAAACCCAACACAGGTGAGCTACGGCGCTTCTATCGGCACAATCAACCAGATGATGACCCAGTCGGGCTTTACATATTCCGACAGCGTTTACGACTGCGCTATTCAGGGCGAGGGCTTCTTCCAAGTAATGGACGACGCAGGCAACATTTACTATTCCAGAGCGGGCGTTTTCTCCGTTGACAACTACGGCAACTTAAGCGACCCCAACGGCTATATCGTTCTGGGCGTAATGGGCGACCCACAGAACGCTCCTGCCTCTTCACAGCGTATCAGCCTTGTAGTTCCCAGCGTTGACAACAACATTGCAAGCTGCACAAAGCTTATCAACGGCTACGAGGTAACAATTTCCGCCAACGGCTACGGCCCCGAGGGAAATATCAGCCTTACAATTCTTGACGGCACAAGCCCCTTTGCAACAATGTCAGGCTCAAATTTACAGGTAACAATGGACTTAAGTCAGGCCTTTGAGTCAACGGATCAGTTCGAGGCGGCAGTCAACGAGGCAATCCGTGCAGGCGGTATCGACTTAAGCGAGGACGTGCTCCCCATTCACATTGAAATGGACGATATTCCCGCCAATATCGACCCAATAAACGCTTCAAACTACATCACCTTCTCCGACCCCGAAGCGGATACCTCCTTTAATCTTGGCTTTACGGCGGCAAGAGCAGGCGAATTTGCAAACGCTTATGAAATCAACATAAAGTCCTCTTCCTCCATTACCGCTCCGTCGGCTAAGTGGACAAACGACGTGCTTACAATTACAGTTCCGTCGGGAATGGACGAGGACGAAAACCCAATCACCTTCAATCTTGAAGACCTGCAGAACGCTATAAACAAGGCGGCAGGCATGGTTCAGGACGATACAGGCGAATGGACAGGCGGAAACGCTAACAAAATGCTTACCGTAATGGCTTACGATACAGACGGAAACGAGGACGAGGGCGCAGTAGAGGGCTTCAATTACGCTTCAGTCCTTGACGGCAAAACCCTCCGCACAGGACTTACAGGCGGCGAGGACAGCTTCTTTGCGGATATTGCCAAATCCCTCAGCACAGTAAAGTTAGAGGACGGACGCTTTTCCGCAGACCAGAACGTCAGCGATCTTTCCGAAGTCTATATCGACAGCGACGGTACTGTTTACGGCGTTCACCCCGTTCACGGAATTTTCGCAATGGCGAGAATCGACATTGTAACCTTTGAAAACCCAATCGGTCTTAATCAGGTTGGTACTTCCTACTGGCAGGAATCCCTTGCTTCGGGCGAGCCTAACGTGAAAATCGCAGGTCAGGACGGCGCAGGCGAGGTTGTATCGGGCGCTCTTGAAATGTCCAACGTTGACTTGTCACAGGAAATGTCGGATATGATTATTACACAGAGAGGCTTCCAGGCCAACTCCAGAATTATCACCGTTTCGGATACAATGCTGGAGGAACTGGTAAATCTTAAGAGATAAGTGGTAAACTGAAATGATTGTTCTCACAAAGCTTGGCGGACGTCCGCTTATGATTAACGAGGAGCTCATTGAAACCGTGTCGGAAACCCCCGACACGGTTATCACAATGAACAACGGACACACCTATATCGTCACCGAATCCATGGAAGAAATAATGGATAAAGTAATCGACTTCAACCGAATGAGCCACCGCTCATTAAGACTTAAAAAATCCGAAAACGAGCTGTAATGGATTGCGGCTTGATCATATAACGGGAGGGATTCCACTTGAATATAACAATAATCATCGGCTGGGTTGTTTGTATCGGACTTGTAATGTTCGGTATCTTAAACGGCGGTACTATCGATATGTTTATCGATATTCCTTCGCTGGCTATTACCGTAGGCGGCACATTCGGCGTACTTATCGCCATGTTCCCCCTTTCGACCCTCAAGTCAGTGCCAAAGCTGCTTAAAATCGCAATTCTGCCCCCTAAGCACAATCCGAGAGAATACATAGACAATTTAGTCGAGTATGCCAAAATCGCAAGAAGCAAGGGTCTGCTTGCCCTTGAAGACAGCGCAAACAAATGCTCCGACCCATTTATGAAGCAGAGCCTTATGCTTATCGTTGACGCCAACGACCCGGACAAGGTACGCACAATGCTGGAGGACGCTATCGACTTTACCGCCGAGCGCCACGCCGCAGGCCGTGAATTCTTTGCAAAGGGCGTTTCAATGGCGCCTGCTTTCGGTATGCTGGGTACTCTGGTTGGTCTGGTTATTATGCTCAACAATATGAACACCGACCCAAACGGTCTTGGAGCGGCAATGGCTACCGCCCTTATCACCACCTTCTACGGCTCGCTTTTTGCAAACGTAATTTTTGCGCCTATTGAAACGGCGCTGAAAAACGCAAACGACTCCGAGGTGCTTTGTATGCAGATAATCGTGGAGGGCGTAATGTCCATTGCGGCAGGCTCAAACCCCCGTCTTATCCAGGAAAAGCTTGAATTTATGCTTCCGAAATCACAGGGCAAACCAAAGGAAGCTGCAAAAGCGGAGGAGTAACTCCCGTACATTTTCAGAAAATATCTGTATAAATTATCAAATTTCATTGCAACTTTGATATTTTTATGCTATAATTATAAGAAGGGAGATTTCCTATGGCACGAAAAAAGAAGGAAGAAGGCAAAAAGGGTCTTGACGAATGGATGTCCACCTATTCGGACATGGTCACCCTGCTGCTGTGTTTCTTCGTTCTGCTGTACGCTTCATCAACTCCCGATGAAACCAAATGGCAATATATCTTTCAGGCGTTCAATACCACAGGTACTTACATAAATCCTTTTGTCACCGAGGAAAACGAGCAGACCAACTCCGAAACGGACGAGGAGGGCAACAGCGAAGTTCCCTCCAATTCGGGCGAGGGTACTCAGGAAAATTCCAAGGAGGACAATCTGGGTCTTCCAAGCAACTTTGACGAGCTGTATGCGTGGTTTGCCGCAACCGCCGAATCCAGCGGACTTGAAAACTCCGTGTCGGTTGAGCAGACCTCATCCTCCCGAATCCATATACGCTTCAGCAACTCAATTATGTTCGAGGGCGACAGCGCCGTGCTGCTTCCAAGCGGCAGAGAGGCGCTTAACCTGTTTACTCCCGGTATCAAGGCAATTGACGAATACATCAAGAACATTCTCGTTCAGGGTCACACCGCAAAGGGCTATTCCCTTGTAAACGACTGGGACCTTTCGTCGGCGAGAGCCTGCAGCGTTATCAAGTATCTTGATTTCAGACGGGTAACCGAAAGCGAAAAGTTCGTTGCGGAGGGACACGGTCCTTATTCTCCCATTGCACTGGGAGATACCGAAGAGGACCTTGCCCAGAACCGCCGAGTTGAGCTTATAATCGTGCGGAACGACGTGGCGCTGAAGGACACCAACATTATTCAGGATATACTGAAATACGACTACGGCATTAACGAGGGTATTGTTGACGCTTCAACAAATCAGCCTGCGGGTACGGTCAATACGGACGATACGGTTCAGCAGATTGTTGCGGGACTGGAGGACAAGTACGGTACCGACAGCGTAACAGGCGGCAGCGGAAACAGCAACTACTCCGGTCCGTCGGCAGGTATAATTACAGAAATTCCCGAATCGGCGCTCCACGAGGTGGACGACGAGGGCAATATAATAGGAGCGGACGTGACAGCCGCTTCCGATACGGCTTCGGAGGATACGGAAGAGGCTGAATAATCTGATTTAAGGAAAGGGGCGATGCTTATGGCAGAAACGCTGACCCAGGAACAAATAG
The DNA here is from genome assembly GCA_051882195.1 of Ruminiclostridium sp. GTDB lineage: Bacteria > Bacillota > Clostridia > Oscillospirales > Ruminococcaceae > Ruminiclostridium_E. The sequence goes on from JBJERI010000025.1 coordinate 8,978, forward strand.
ACGCAATGCTTAGCAGCGCACTTTCAGGCGGAATAATATCCACTTCCACCGAAGAGGAGGAGGAAGTCAAGGAATATGACTTCCGCGCTCCGAAAAAGTTTACCAAAGAACGAATCAAGATACTTGACAGCATTTTCGACAACTATGCACGCTTGCTTTCATCATATCTGACAGGTCTGCTGCGGCTTTACTGCAAGGTAAGCTTAAGCTCAATCGAGGAACAGCGGTACTTTGAATTTAACAACGCTCTCCCCGATTACGTTATGATGGGTATGGTGGATTTGGGCATACACGATGACGATATTGAGGAATGTACCACCATTCTCCAGCTGTCAAACTCACTTACATATACAATGATAGACCGCCTTCTCGGGGGCAAGGGCGAGTATAAGGACGCCGACCGTGATTTCACCGAAATCGAGGTCAGCATTATGGACAACATAATGAACCACATGGCAGGGCTGCTCCGTGAGCCGTGGGAAACCTATGTTAATCTAACTCCCCAGCTTATTAATATTGAAACCAACTCAAGAGTAATATCGTCGGTGGGCTATGACGACACAATGATAATCGTCGCTCTTGAGGTGACCATAAGCGATACAAAATCCATCGTAACCGTGGTAATGTCGGCGCTGGACCTTGATGAAATAATGGCGAAATTCGTCCATAAGGCAACAAGGAGCAGCAGGCGCTCCGACAGCAATAAGGAAGCGGAACGCAGAGAAAGCATTATGAGAGCGCTGAACACCTCCGTGCTGGATATTACGGCGATTCTCAGCGAAACCCAGCTTGATATGTCGGACGTAATCAATCTTCAGGTTGGAGATATAATCCCCCTTGGAAAGCCTATCAACGGAAATATATCGCTTCAGGTTGGCGGAAAAACCTGGTTTGACGGAAAGCTTGGCACCTATAACCACAAAAAAGCCGTCAAAATCGAGCACGTTTTCAGGACAGAAACATAAATTTCTCCGAAAGGAATGGTCAATAAATGGCAAATACTGAATTTACCGAAATGCAAAAGGACGCAATCGGAGAAATTCTGAATATCAGTATGGGAAGCGCCGCAACAGCCGTTTCCGAGCTGCTTAACGCCAAGGTGTGGATTACCACCCCAAGAGTGGAGGTAATCGCCTGCGGACAGATGAACTACAACAGGCTTGAGCCTGCCGTTTGCGTCAAAATCGTGTATGTAAAGGGTCTTCAGGGCTCCAACCTTATGGTACTGAAGCAGTCGGACGTTCAGCTTATTCTGAATCAGCTTATGGGACAGCCTCTTGTGGTAACTCCCGATTTCGAGTTCGACGAGCTTAACATAAGCGCCGTTTCGGAAGTAATGAATCAGATGATGGGCGCAAGCGCAACCGCACTTTCAGATTTTCTCGGATTTTCCGTTGATATTTCCACTCCAACTCCGTATATAATGGAACAGGTGGATCTTGCAAGCATACAGGATTACGACCCCGACGAGATGGTGGTTTCAATCACCTTCGACATCACAATCGACGGCGTAATCAAGTCGGAATTTGTTTCCGTACTCAGCGTTGACCTTGCAAGAGCCATTGCTGATAAAATGCTTAACCCCCAGGACGAGGAGCCTGCTCCTCAGCCCGTACAGGAGGCTACCCAGCCTGCTCCCGCAGCGCCTCAGCCAATGCCCCAAATGCCCCAGCAGCCGGCGCCAATGCCCCAGATGCCACAGCAGCCAATGCAGCAAATGCCACAAATGCAGCAGCCAATGCCGCAGATACCACAACAGCAAATGCCCCAGATGCCGCAGATGCAGCAGCCAATGCCCGAGCAGCCAATGTACGGCGCATACCCACAGCCCCCCTACGGCTACGGTTATCCTCAGCCTAACCCTTACGCCTACGGCTATCCCCAGCCCCAGCCAATAAACGTTCAGAACGCACAGCTTCACCCCTTTGAAAGTCAGAGCGTAAATCTTTCGGGCGAGCAAAAGGATAACTTGCAGCTGCTTATGGGCGTTCCGCTCCAGATTTCCGTTGAGATAGGAACGGCGAAACGAAAGGTAAAGGATATACTGGAGTTTACCCAGGGAACGATTATCGAGCTTGAACGTCAGGCAGGCGCGCCTGTTGACGTTGTAGTAAACGGAAACCTTATTGCAAGAGGGGACGTTGTTGTAGTCGACGATAACTTTGCGGTAAGAATTACCGAAATTGTCAAATCAAAATTTATGGATTCATTAGGTAAGGAGTAATACAAATGGATAAGAAGATTTTACTTGTTGACGACGCAGCTTTTATGAGAATGCTTATCAAGGACACGCTGACCAAGAACGGCTACAAGAACATTCTTGAAGCGGCAGACGGCGAAATTGCCTGCCAGGTCTTTGACGCAGAAAACCCCGACCTTGTAATCATGGACATCACAATGCCCAACAAGACGGGAATTGAGGCTCTTGCAGACATTAAGGCAAAGCACCCTGCCGCAAAGGTAATTATGTGCTCCGCAATGGGACAGGAAGCAATGGTTGTTGAAGCAATCAAGCTGGGCGCTCTTGACTTTATCGTCAAGCCCTTCAAGCCCGACAGAATTTTACAGACAGTTACAAAGATTCTGGGCTGATTTAATAAAATATTTCGGAAAAAAGAGGGGGAGGCAGAATGTATAATTTTGTCCTTTACCTCTGATTTCTGATTTATAGGAATTTTTTTCGGGGAACGTTGCTATGGAATTTATTCAGGTTGTGCTTTCGCTTATAGGCGTAATCGGTCTTATAATAGTTCTTCTTTACGCATTGCGGAAGCTGACAAAGCGTGTTTCCGTAATCGGCGGCAGCAGGCTCAAGGTGCTTGACCGCATAAGCGTTGGCCGTGACGGAATGGTGCTTGTAATAAGCGTAAGCGGAAAGCTTATGGTAATAGGAGCGACCCCGAATCACATTGAAAAAATATGCGACATTGAAATGAGCGAGGAGGAATACACCGCTCAGAGCGCAAATACGCCTGCCGAGGGCAGCTTTCTTGCTGCCCTTTCAACGGTAATGGCAAACAAAAAGGCTGAAAAAACAGGCAATGCGGACAAGCCGCCGAGGGAGGACGGAAACGACAATGATAAAGACTTTCATTGAGGCATTCCGCCTTTACATAGAGCAGAAGCGCAAAAAGCTTTCTCCGCCCCCAATGCTTAATAACAGCAGGAAAAAGGGCGAATACAAAAAGCTTTGCATTAAATTTGCGGTTTCCTTTGGAGTAACGGTTTTGCTGCTTTGCACCTCCTTTACGGTTTACGCCTTTGCGGAATCAAACAGCGCCGCCGCTTCAAATACTTCAACGGGGCTTGTTGAAACAAACGAGAACGACTCCGAATCGGCAATACTTGAAACAAATCCCGACGCAGAGGCAATGCCTGAGGACAACTCGGTGCTGTACGACCTTATAGGCGTTGACGGCTCACAGCCTCTTGAGATAATACTGCTTATAACCATATTGTCCCTTGCGCCCTCAATACTCATAATGATGACCTGCTTTACAAGGCTCATTATAGTTTTTTCCTTCCTCAGAAACGCAATGCAGACACAGTCCACGCCGCCTAATCAGATTTTAACGGGACTTGCATTGTTCCTCACCATATTCATTATGTGGCCTGTTTTCACGGAAATAAACGAGGTTGCCTACCAGCCCTATTCACGAGGAGAAATCACCACCATGGAGGCGGTTGAAAAGGCGGGCGAGCCGTTAAAAACCTTTATGTTAAAGCAGACCAGCAACAAGGATATGAAGTTTTTCCTTGATTTGCAGGACAGGGTGATTTACACCGAGGAAACGGTGGATTCGGAAAACCCAGTTGCGGCAAACGTTGAGGAAATAACCCTTGTGAATTATCAGGAGCAGCTTGGCTTCGAGGTGGTTATTCCCGCCTTTATCGTAAGCGAGCTGAGCCGTGCTTTCCAGATGGGCTTTATGCTGTTTATACCGTTCCTGATTATAGATATTGTAGTATCCTCCACCCTTATGGCAATGGGTATGATGATGCTGCCGCCTGCAATGATTTCCATGCCGTTCAAAATAATGCTTTTCGTACTTGTAAACGGCTGGGAAATGCTCATAGGCACTCTTGTAAATTCGTTCAATATGTAGCAGAAAGGAGTAATGGCAAATGACGCAGGACCTTGTAATGGAAATATTCACAGCCGCGCTTACTCTTGCGTTTAAGCTTGCTCTGCCCGTACTCCTTGTGGCAATGCTTGTGGGTCTTATAATCGCCATTCTTCAGGCGGCGACCCAGATTCACGAGCAGACCCTTACCTTTGCGCCCAAAGCGGTTGTGGTTGCGCTGGCAATACTGGCGCTGGGACCCTGGATGTGCAACCAGTGCATTGACTTTATGAACTACATATTCTCTCTGATGGCAAGTACGGGTCTGTAAAATGGAACTTAACGAGATATGGAACTTAATCGTCTATAACTTTTACGGCTTTCTTGTGGTAATTGCAAGAATATCGGGAATATTCACCTTTAACCCCATTTTCAGCCGTGCCAACGTGCCCACCCGTGTAAAAATGGGAATTACCGTAGTGCTTTCCGTACTGGTTTTAGGTATGCTTGGCAATAACACGGGCTATATTCCCGCAAGCCTTGTTGATTTTGTTTTCACTCTGCTGAAAGAAACGGCAATCGGCTTGGTGCTTGGCTTTTTCACCAACCTTATGCTGACCGTGTTCATTTACGCAGGCGAAATGATAGACAATCAGATTGGTCTTGCAATGGCAAAGGCAATGGACCCAAGCACGGGTATTCAGATGCCCGTTTTCGCAAATGTTTACTACTACATTTTTATTTTATATTTCTTTCTGACGGGAGGACATTTAAGCTATATAAAGCTGTTTGCCACCTCCTACGACGTACTTCCCATAGGCTTCTCCTTCGGGGCGCAGACGGTAAATCTCACCTACACCATTGTGCAGTATTTCGGCACGGTGCTTACCCTTGCGGTAAAGTTTGTGCTGCCCATTGTGGCGGTGGAGCTTATTGTGGAATTTTGCATAGGCGTAATGATGAAAGCAGTGCCTACAATTCAGGTTTTCGTAATCAACTTCCAGCTGAAAATACTTGTAGGTCTTGTAATGCTCATTGCCTGTGCCGCACCAATGTCAGACTTTATCGAAGAGCTTATGGGCATACTTTTCGCAAACCTTACAAGCGCCGTTTCCTTAATGGGAGCATAGGGGGGATTTAATTGGCAGGCGAAGAAAAAACCGAAAAAGCCACCCCGAAAAAGCGCCGTGATATGCGTGAAAAGGAGGGCAGCGTTCTCCAAAGCAAGGAGGTCGGCGTTGCGGTTTCCGTACTGGGCTTGTTTGCAGGACTGGGAGTTTTGGCGCAGTATATGTTCCAGATGCTGATGAACTGCCTTTCCTCAATGATTTCAAACGTGGGAAAGGAAATAACCCCAAGCGTTGAATTTTTCTCGGCAATGGCTCTTGAAATAGTAAAAATATGCGTTCTTGTTATAGGCCCTATCTGCGCTGTGGGAATTATAATAACCATTCTCCCCGTCGTGGTACAGACAAAGGGACTTTTCACCACCAAGGCGCTCCGCCCCAAATTCTCACGGCTTAACCCCCTTGAGGGAATTAAAAAGCTGTTTTCCCTTGAATCAATTGTGGGCATTGTAAAGGGACTTATTGAGGTAACGGTAATCGCCGTTATCGTATTTACCCAAATTGAGGGACGGCTTCGGGAAATAGTGCGGCTTATTGATACAGAGCCAATACAAGGCGTTGCCTACACAGCCCAGTCCATTTTCGATATAGTAATGCTTATTGCAATCGTCCTTGTGTTTGTTGCCGCAGGAGATTATGTTTTCCAGTGGTGGCAGTTCGAGAAAAAGCTGAAAATGTCCAAGCAGGAAATAAAGGACGAGTACAAGCAAACCGAAGGTGACCCGCAGATAAAAAGCAAGATCAAGCAAAAGCAGCGTGAGATTTCTCAAGCCCGAATGATGGACGAAGTACCAAAATCGGACGTTGTAATCAGAAACCCTACTCACTATGCGGTTGCGCTGAAATACGACCCCACAATCGCCACTTCCTCACCCAGAGTTGTTGCAAAGGGCGCTGACGCTCTTGCAATGAAAATAATCGAGGTTGCGGAACAGAACGATGTATATATTACCGAAAACCGACCTCTTGCAAGGGCGCTTTACGAGTCGGTGGACGTGGGAAAGGAAATTCCGCCCGAAATGTTCAGGGCGGTAGCATTGGTGCTTACTGAAATGTATGCGGCAAAGGGAACAATGCCGGATATTCCGCAGGAGGCGCTGAAGAAACGAAACTAAACGGAGGGACAGCAAATGTTGAAAAAAATACTCAGCAATATGTTTGCTGTCTTTGTTATTGTTATAATCCTTGCAATCATCATTCCCCTTAACGGAATATGGAACGGCGCTCTGCTGGATTTCCTGCTGATACTGAACATTTCATTGTCGCTGGTTATCCTGCTTATCACCATGTATATAAAGGAGCCGCTTGACTTCTCCATTTTCCCCACAATACTGCTTATTACAACGGTTTTCCGACTTGCGCTGAACATTTCAACCACAAGAGGCATTTTAAGCAGCGGCTATGCGGGAGCGGTTGTTGCCACCTTCGGCGAATTCGTAATGGGCGGCGACGCAGTTGTAGGCTTTATCATCTTTATAATTATCGTACTTGTAAACTTTCTTGTAATTACAAAAGGCTCGGAGCGTGTATCCGAGGTTGCTGCAAGATTTACCCTGGACGCAATGCCCGGTAAGCAGATGGCAATTGACGCCGACCTTAACACAGGGGCAATTACCGACGAGGAAGCCAAAATCAGACGTGCCAACGTACAGCGTGAATCCGACTTTTTCGGAGCTATGGACGGTGCTACCAAGTTCGTAAAGGGCGACGCCATTATCTCCATTATTACCGCCCTGATAAACCTTATCGGCGGCGCAGTAATCGGCATGGTGAACGGCGGCGACATTTCCACCATTTTAAGCACCTACTCCCTTGCAACGGTAGGCGACGGTCTTTGCTCGCAGATTCCTGCGCTGATGATTTCCGTTGCAACAGGTATGGTTGTAACAAGAACAGCAAGCCAAGGCTCTTTCAACGACGACGTAAAAAAGCAGTTTACACAGAACCCCATAGTTCTCAGAATTACGGGCATTGTGGTAATTGCACTTATGCTTATTCCGGGCTTTCCAAAGCCAATCCTGCTTATAATCGGCGCTGCCCTTATCGCATTCAGCTTTCTCCTTTCAAGGAATCAGAAGGCGGAGCTTGCAGAGGCACAGGCGGCTGCGGAGCGGAAACAGCTTGAGGAAATGCGGAACTCCTCGTCTGTGGGGGACAACGAATATTACCGTGACATTGACAACGTGTTCAAGCTGCTTAACGTGGAGCAGATAGAAATGGAATTCGGCTATTCCCTGCTTCATCTTGTGGACGAAAAAAGCGGCGGCAACTTCATTGACAGAGTTGTTCTTTTCAGAAAGCAGTTCGCTCTTGAAATGGGTATGGTAATTCCCTCGGTGCGAATGAGGGACAATCCCGAAATAAACCCAAACCAGTACGTTATCAAGATAAAGGGCGAGGAGGTTGCAAGAGGAGAAATCCTTGTTGACCACTATCTTGCGCTGGATAACGGCGACGTTACCGCCCCCGTTGAGGGCATTGACACAATTGAGCCTGCTTTCGGTATTCCCGCAAGGTGGATAAGCGAGGACAAAAAGGTTATGGCGGATATTGCAGGCTATACCCTTATCGACCCCGTTTCCGTAATGATAACCCACTTATCCGAGGTAATCAAGCAGCACTGCTACGAGATACTTACAAGACAGGACGTAAACACAATGGTGGAAAATCTCAAAAAGACCAATCCCACCGTGGTGGAGGACGTTATACCAAATCCCGTTTCGGTTGGCTATCTCCAAAAGGTGCTTTCAATGCTGCTTAAAGAGGGTATCCCAATCCGTGACCTTGAAACAATTATCGAGTCCCTTGGCGACCATACAAACGTGCTTAAGGATATTGACGTTGCGGTGGAGTACGTCCGTCAGGCGCTTAAGCGTACAATCACAAGGCGCTTTGCCGAGGGCAATTCCCTCCGAGTTATCACCATTGACCCACGGGTTGAGGATATGATAATGGCAAGCGTGAAAAAGTCCGACCAGGGCAGCTACCTTTCAATGGACCCCGACACAATCAATAGAATAACGGGCAGAGCCACCGAGGAAATCGACAAGGTAAAGGACGTTATACCAACGGTAATCGTCCTGACCTCGCCCATAGTAAGAGTTTATTTCAAAAAGCTTATCGACCAGTTTGTACAGGGAATAACGGTGCTGAGCTACGCAGAAATAGACAACACTACGCAAATCCAGTCCATAGGCAACATCACAATATAAAGGAGGCGGAAATATGGCAGCCGACCCAATGGAATCCTTCATTGAATATAAGGCAACGGGAAATGTAAATCTGCGCAACGAAATAGTGCTGAAATACATGGACATTGTCAGGTTTACCGCCATTTCCCTCCGCAACACCTACGCAAAATACGCAGACAGCGAGGACATAATCAACGAGGGAGTTATCGCCCTCATAAACGCCGTTGACAGCTTCGACCCCCAAAGGGGAGTAAAGTTTGAAACCTACGCAAGCCTAAAAGTGCGTGGAGCAATAATCGACTTTGTGCGAAAGCAGGACTGGGTGCCCCGTCAGGTAAGACATTTCAGCAAAGAACTTGACAACGCTTACAATGCGTTATACAATAGATTAGGGAGAACTCCCACAAACAGCGAGCTTGCGGACTATATGGAAATTTCCCCCGAAAGGCTGTCCAAAATGATGGCGGATATGTCGGGAGCAATGACCCTTTCCTTTGAGGAGCTGCTGTACGAGGATAACTTTGAGAATTTCGGCGAAACGGACTATGCGGACAAGGAGCTTTACGAAAAGGAGCTTAAGCAGATACTCGCCGAGGAAATCGACCGCCTTAACCCAAAGGAAAAGCAGGTGGTTGCGCTGTACTACTACGAAAAGCTGAAATTCAGCGAAATCGCAAAGGTACTGGGCGTAACCGAATCGAGAGTATGCCAGATACATTCAAAGGCAATGTTACAGCTTAAACGGAAAATACAGGAATATCTGAACAAATAAACCCACTTTCTGAAAGGACGAAAAATGCTCAGAGGATTTTATAATGTAGCACAGGGAATGATCAACAAGCAGAGAGAGCTGGACGCAATCTCCAACAACGTTTCAAACATCAATACCGCAGGCTATAAAAAGGACGAAATTGTCACAAACACCTTTATGGAGGAGCTTATTCTTGTAAGCGGAAGAAAGAAAACCTCGGGAACCTTTCTCCAGACTTATGTTGACAGCAGCAAGACCAATTTAGAGCAGAGCAACTTTGAATATACCGAAAGCCGCTTCGATATGGCGATTTACGGCAATGTGTATTTCAACATAATGACCCCCGGCGGCAACGTATATCAGACCCGCAACGGACAGTTTTCCCTTGACGACGAGGGCTATTTGAGCCTTGGAGCAGAGGGACGGGTACAGGGCGAAAACGGGGATATTTACCTTGGAAACGATGATTTCGTGGTTGACGTGGAGGGAAATATCGTAAACGACAACGGCCCCGTTGACAATCTGCTGCTTACATATATCCCCCCGGATGCAGACGTTGAGAAAATCGGAAACAATCTGTTTTCCTACGAGGGCGACGAGCAGCTGCCCGAGGGAGAGCTTTACGACGTAATTCAGGGCGCTTTTGAAAAATCCAACGTGGACGGAAACAAGGAAATGACCCAGGCAATTGAAGCACAGCGCCTTTACGAAGCCAACAGCAAGATACTGAAATATATTGACGCAATCAACTCCAGCGCACAGGAAATTGCCAAGCTGTAATAAGGAGAAACCAAGATGAATATTGCATTCTATTCAGCCGCAGCGGGAATGATTACCCAGCAGGACGGACTCAACATTTACTCCAACAATATCGCCAACGTAAACACCGTTGGCTACAAGTCGCTGCGCCCAAGCTTCGCCGACTGTATTTACACAATTCAGCGTGAAACCGAGCCGGAATGGCAGACAGGCCACGGCGCTTATGTAAACAAAACCGACTTTATGTGGGATGAGGGCGGCTTTAACGAAACGGGACAGCAGCTTGACTTCGCTCTGCCAAACTCCGACTTTTTTATGGTTCTTGACGGCAGAGGAAACACCTTCCTTACCCGTGACGGCTCCTTCGAGATTACACAGGTAGAGGACCACTGGGAGCTAATAAACGGCAACGGGGAATTTGTCCTTGACTACGAGGGAAATCACATTATTGCTCCCTTTGAAACCGAGGAAAAGCAGCAGGAAGTCCTTGACGAGGAGC
>JBJERI010000026.1:0-19137 GCA_051882195.1 Ruminiclostridium sp.
CGGAGGAAAATGCTCCTGTTGTCCTAATGGCTGCGCCTGCGGTAAAAAGATAAAAAATGAATGAGCTTACATATTCACAGAAGAAATACCTTTTTGCGATTTATAAGCTTGGGCAGAAGGGCGGGGAAGTGAAGTCAACCGAGGTTGCGAAAATAATGGGAGTAAGTAAGGCAAGCACTGCTTCCATGACCGATAAGCTGTGTGAAATCGGATATATCCGAAAGGAGTATTACGGACAGATAGCTATGACCGACAGCGGTGTTAAGGCTGCAAATTCATTTTTTACAAGTTATATAATTATACGGGATTTTCTTGAAAACACATTAGGACTTGATGAGAAAACCGTCGATAAGGACGCTGTAAAAATTGTTGTTCACACTTCCGGAAAAACCGTAGATTGTCTTGCGGAATATCTGTTGAAGGGGCGATGAAATGGCTACCGTCGTTATTATAGGTGTTATTATTGCAGTATGTATTCTCGCTGTGAAAAGCTATATGAGAAAGCTTGCTCACGGCTGCTGCGGGGCAGCCGGGGATAGTGAACAACCGCAGGCACATAATGGGGATTTGTCCGGTTATAATTACCGGTATATCGTAACAATCGGTGGAATGTCCTGCAAAAACTGCGCCGCAAAAATTGAAAACTCCTTCAACCGACAGAAGGGAACATTTGCACAGGCGGATTATAAAGCCGGAGTGACAGAAATATATTCCGAAATTCCGGTTACGGAAATTTCCCTGCGGCAAAGGATAATCGGACTTGGCTATTCTGTGGAAAGGATTGAGGAAAATGAACTGCGAATGTGAAACGGATTTTGAGTATCATGAATTTGTGGAATGTATAACCTCGGCTCTTGACGCCCGTGACCCTTATACGGGAGACCATTCAAGGCGTGTCAGCGATATGGCTTGTTTTATTTGCGGGAAGCTGAAGATATCTTCGGCTGAAACTCAGGAGATACATATAGCAGGACATCTTCACGATATAGGAAAAATAGGCGTTCCTGACCGTGTTCTTTTAAAACCGGACAGGCTTGACGATGAGGAGTGGGCGCTTATGAAAAAGCACCCTGAAATAGGCGCTGATATTCTTTCAAAGTCACAGCATTTTTCAAGAATTGCCGCAATTATTCTTCACCATCATGAGCGCTGGGACGGAAGAGGTTACCCCTACGGTGCAAAGGGCGAGGAAATACCGCTGGGCGCAAGAATTATCGCTGTCTGTGATTCCATAGACGCAATGGCTTCTGCCAGGGCTTATCGAAAGGCTCTTTCGCTTGAGGTATGCCGATGCGAAATTAAGAAAAATATCGGGCTTATGTATGACCCGATAATAGCAGATATAGCTCTCCGTAATTGGAATGAGCTTACAGAAGAATATATTTAGATACGCTTAATGGCGCTTCAATTTTGTGAGACAGATTGTGCAACAGGTGAGAGTGATAGATAATCGAAGAAGGCACACACGCAGAGCTTATAGAAAAGCACGGAAAATATGCGGAGCTTTTTGAACTTCAAAGCTCATATTACAGCGATAAGGAGGTGAATATCAATGAGTGAAAGTAAGTTGACGGCAAAAGAAAAGCGTGCAATAATACGGCGCACGCTGAAAGCGGTAAATGCCGCCGACAAGGGCGTTATCGCAAGAGATACCATAGCCTACTGCGTTGACCTTTCGGGGCAGTTTATATCCATTTATCTGTCTGCGCTGGTCATTGACGGCATAGCGCAGGCTAAGCCAGTTGAAATCCTGCTGCTGTATGCGGCGATTGCCGTCGGCGTTCAGGCTTTGTTTTCCATAATAAAGAGACTTCTGTTCAGGCGCAGGGAGTCGCATTTATTTGCAGAAAAATCAAATATGCAAAAGAACCTTTGGCAAAAGGTTATGACTATGGACTATGTTCACCTTGAAAGCACTGACACGCAGAACAGGTTTGCCAACGCACAGCGTCAGCCGGATAACGGCAATGCAGGTATAAGCGCAGCCTGTGGCTATTTTATGCGTACAATCGGCGGTATTTTTCTGGTGATAACGGGTGTTGTTCTAATTATACCCACGGCTTTCAGAGAGCCAACTGTGACAACAGGATTTAACGGATTTGTCCAATCCCCATGGGGATTTGTTGCCGTGGTTGTCATAACGGCGGTGCTGGAGCTGATAAAATCGCTGGTAATAAATCCGAAAGCAATACTCGGCTTTGAGGAGATACATAACGATAAAAATATAATTGCGGCAGACCGCGTCGATAATTTTTTTAATCAATATGTGCTGAACAATTATCGTAACGGCAAAGAGATAAGAATGTATTCACAGCAGAGCCTTATCGAAAAAGAACTTGATACTGCACAGAAAACCAATCTTGACGGCTGGTTAAAAGGCTATAAAAAAGCAATGCTGCCGAATTTTATTCTTCAACTTGTGAACATAGCCACTAAGGTGCTGATGTACGGCTTTGCGGTGATGAGAGCAGCAAGCGGAATGCTATCGCCGGGAGAGGTTATCGCATTTGCGCTATACTTTGAACAAATTTCGGCAGGCGTTTCGGAAATCTCCGATTGCTTCGGTTTGCTGAAAATAACTCCCACATTCTGCAAGCAGTATTTTGACTTCCTCGACATTCCCGACGAAAAATACAAAGGCACAATCCCCACTGAAAAGCGCGACGACAATGAGTACGAATTTGAGTTCAAGCACGTTTATTTCAAGTACCCCGACAGCGAAAATTATGTGCTTAAGGACGTAAATCTCAAATGGCGTATCGGCGAGAAAATGGCGCTTGTGGGCAAAAACGGCTGCGGAAAATCCACGCTGGTAAAGCTGCTTTGTCGGCTGTATGACCCCACCGAGGGCGAGATAACCCTCAACGGCATTGACATAAAAAAGTACAAGTACGAGGAATATATGGCGCTGTTTTCGGTGGTGTTTCAGGACAGCAGGCTGTTCTCTTTCAGCCTTGCGGAGAACGTTGCCGCAGATACTGATTATGACAGTGACCGTGTGACCGACTGCGTTATCCGTGCGGGTCTTGGGGAACGGCTTGATACAATGGAAAAAGGCATTGAAACCTGTCTTTACAAGGATTTTGACGAAAAGGGCGTTGAGATTTCGGGCGTCGAGGCGCAGAAGCTGTGTCTTGCAAGGGCAATTTACAAATGTTCGCCATTTATTGTTCTTGATGAGCCGACAGCGGCGCTTGACCCTATCTCAGAACACGATATTTACACGAAATTCAACGGAATTGTGGGTACAAGAACGGCGATTTATATTTCCCATCGACTGTCAAGCTGCCGCTTCTGCGACGAGATAACCGTTATGGAGGACGGGCGTATTGCGGAGCGAGGCTCTCACGATGAGCTGCTTGGCAAGGGCGGTGTTTACAAGTCCCTCTGGGCAGCTCAGGCGGAGTATTATAAGGATACGGCAGGGGAACTGTTTGCATAAAAATAAGCAGAGGGGCGGAAGCTGCTCTGTCCGCTAAGCGGCGGGCCTCATCATACAGACAGGGTTTACAGGCTGATTGGGAAATAGTATAAGTTATATTCGGGCAGTCAGTCTTAAAATAGCATTACAATCCAATACGCAACGACACAAGTTATACCTTTGGTATGTAAATCTGATTACGGTACAGCAATTTGATTTCATGCCATTGGCATAGCTTTTTTTGTTTGCGAAAAAATAAGGAGTATTTTTATGCCAAGAAACAGATTTGAAAGAATGATGTTTGCCCTTATGACGGTAATTGTCACCGTTCACGGGTATGTGTTCTACAGCCTTTATGTGGTAAACGGTTCTCTGCTGATGGAGATTAACGGTACAAACAGCGTACTCAGCGCTATCAACGCTCAGGGCGGAGTGTATATGCTGGGGCAGTTTCTGCCGATATGGGCTGTGGTTCTGGTTGAATTTATTCTTGCCTACTGCCTTGAATGTACCGTGGGAAGTCCCTGTTCATTCAGGCTTGCGTGCAGAATATTTGACCCCGAAAAAACCCACCCCGTGATTTTTGAAACTGCGATTATCTGTGCAACCGTAGGGATAATGTGCCCTGCAATGAGCTTTATTGCTGCATGGCTTTATTATCCGTATTATGCAGGCTTTGATTTTATTACGCTTCTTGCCAACTGGATAAAGCTTGTCTGCTTTAATTTTCCCTTTGCCTTTTTCTCACAGCTCTTCTTTATTCAGCCCCTTATCAGAACTCTTTTCAAGGTCTTTTTCCGCAGAGAAAAGGTAGCGGCGCAGCATTAAGCGGTTAGGGCTTGCGGCAAATCTGCAAGCGTTCATTTGCTTTTTAAATCCCCGTTTGCGGGATTATCAAGTACCTTTCCGTCCTCCGAAAAGCGTGAGCCGTGACAGGGACAGTCCCAGCTATGCTCCGCAGGATTCCATTTTAGTGCACAGCCAAGATGAGGACATCTGCGTCTTGAGGGAGTAAGCAGGTTTTTGGTTGCTTCAAAGCCGTTAAGGGCGAGCTGTGGTCTTAAAATGCTTCTTGAGGGACTGAAAACCTCCTCGAAATCATTTTTCCTGCCGCATATCATATCGGAAAGCAGTATTGCGGACAGCATTGAGCCTGTCATTCCCCATTTGTTAAAGCCGCTTGCTGTGTACAGGTCGGGAGTATTTGCCGAATAATGGCCAATATAGGGAATACCGTCAAGGCTTATGCAGTCCTGCGCTGACCAGAAATATTTTTCCTCCGCACCCCGGTAATTGGATGCGGCAAATTCTCTCAGCTCGCTCCAATTGCCGCCCTTTTTGCCTGTGCGGTGACCTCCTCCCCCAAGCAGGAGATAATCCTTGTAATTTCTGAAGGACAGCCCCGTTTTGATGTCGGAAACGTACATTCCATCTACATTCTGCCCATTTTCAAGGGCAAGCACATAGGAGCGGTGCTGATAAAGCTTCAGGAAATAGCTGCCGTGCTTGTTGATAAAGGGGAAATGAGTGGTGACAATAACCTTGTCCGCATGGATTTTTCCGCCGTCTGTAACAGCGGTTGTGCCTATCATTTCACGGACAAGGGTATGCTCGTAAATGTTCAGCTTTTGGGCGATGTGAAACAGGAATTTCAGCGGATGAAACTGCGCCTGATTTTCAAAGCAGACCGCTCCCGCCGTTTTCATAGGCAGTGGCAATTCCTCACGGAACTTTGCTTTATACCCGATTTTTTCAAGTGCGTTCAGTTCGTCCTCAAGCTTTCTCCTGTCGCTCAGGGAATAAACATAATTGTCTTTTCTCTCGAAATCGCAGTCAATTCTGGCGCAAAGCTCCGTGAATTTATCAAGAGCAAGCTGATTTGCTGTTAGATACATTTTTGCTTTTTCTGCGCCGTAAGCGGAAAGAATCTTATTGTAGATTAGTCCGTGCTGAAGGGTTATTTTGGCGGTGGTATTTCCCGTTGTGCCGCCGCATATCCTGTCCTTTTCCACAAGAACATAGGGCACGTTGTTTTCCTGCAAAAGATAAGCGGTGAGTATGCCTGCAATTCCTCCGCCGATAATCAGGACGTGGTTCTTTATGTCATCTTTCAGCGTGGGAAATTCGGGACGACGGGTGTTTTCAAACCATATTGACTGCATATAAATATCCTCTGAATTTTTTGTTTTTATTTTTCCGCAATTTGCGGCTAATATTCGGGATTTGCAAAGACAAAAAGCCCATAATGCCGCATAAGGTTGACACAATTTGATAAATGTGATATACTGACATCATAAAATCATCAAAAGACAATGACGTCTTAGGGCGTTATTGTCTTTTTTTTGCGGTATTTGTACTGTAAGGCGGTGGAGAAATGAAAAAAACACATTCAATCAAAACGAAAATAATTCTTCTTGCGGTAGTTCCCATGCTGCTTATTGCGGCAATTCTGCTGGCTTATGCCTTTGCGGGAGGAATAATGAACATTACCTCGGCGCTGACGGACAGTATGGGCGAAACGACGAAAATATCAGCCGAGGCAATAACAAACAGGCTTTCCGTATATGAAACGGCGGTAAACGAGGCGGCGGCAAACGAGCTGTTTCAGAACGCAAATTCCGACCCCGAGGAGATAATGGAATATCTTGAGGGAATTAAGGAAAGAAACGGCTTTCTCCGTATCGGCTACACCGATGAAAAGGGCGTAAACCAGAACGGCAGCGATTTTTCCGAAAGGCAGTATTTCAAGGACTGCCGTGAAGCTCTTGCTCCCGTAACCTCCGACCCATACGCTTCAAAGGACGGAGGCGGCGCTCTTTCAGTGCTGTTCTGCGCGCCTATTGTGAGAAACGGCAGCTTTTGCGGCATTGTTTACGGCGCAGGGGACGCAAAGCTGTTTACGGATATTATAATACTGATTCCTAATCTCCTTATAGACTTTGTCTATAAGGAGAGCCGCCTGAAAGGCGGCAAGCCAAAACCGATGGTTTTGGCGGAATTAGTATTGAACGGCTTTCCTGCGGCTTCGCCGCACCCGCCGCAAAGCGGCGGGTCCAACCTATAGACTTTGTCTATAGGTTGGTTAGGAAATAGTATAAGCAGCGTTATTGTGGGCAATGAGGGAATGAACTTCATTATCGACAGCACGGGAACCTTTATCGCCCACAACGATTACTCCTATGCAAGCGGTCTTGTGAATTACATAACCGAAGCGGAAAGCAATCCCTCTCTTTCGGAGCAGGCGGCGATTATTTCGGAAATGCTGAAAAACCGCACAGGGTCAATGGTCTATAACGACGGCGGCACACAGCGCATAATGTGCTATGTTCCCATTGATAAGGGCAGCAATTGGGTGCTGGCGGTTACGGTAAGCTATTACGAATTTGTGGGCAAACAGCTTATGGGGCTTTATGTGCTTTCCGGGGCGGCATTGGCTGTAATTGCGGTAAGCGTGATACTTATTATGAAAATGTCCGCAAGAATTGTAAAGCCCGTTCAGAGCTGTACAAAGCGCATTGAGCTTTTGGCGGAGGGCGACCTTAAATCCGATATGGAGGACTTTGCCGCAAAGGACGAAACGGGCGTGCTTGTTGAATCCACAAGGCGCAATATAAGACATCTCAACAGCATGATAAGGCATATTTCAGACAGCCTTGAAAAAATGGCGGAGGGAGATTTCACTCACCAGACCGAGGGCAAATTCCGAGGAGATTTTGCGCCCATAAAGACCTCTCTCGACAATATAACCACCTCACTTCACGCCGTACTTGCGGATATTGACAGGGCGTCCGGCTCAATGTGGGAAATATCCGAGCAGGTAGTTGATACCTCACGCAGCCTTTCCGATGGCGTTAATCATCAGACGGAGCTTATAAATCAGATAAGCGACGCTTTTGAGAGTATGAAGGACAGCGTTAAGCTTAATGCGGACAATACGGCTAACGTGGCTGAGCTTGCTTCAAAAACAAGAACAGGCGTTCAGGAAAGCGAAGAGCAAATGCAGGAGCTGCTTGCCGCAATGAGGGGAATGTCCGATTCCTCAAGGGAAATACACTCCATAAACGATACCATAAGCAATATTGCTTTCCAGACCCATATTCTTGCAATAAATGCCTCTATTGAAGCTGCAGCCGCAGGAGCGGCGGGAAAGGGCTTTTCCGTTGTTGCGGACGAGGTGGGGGAGCTTTCGTCAAAATGCGGCGAGGCGGTTTCACGGACAACCGCCCTTATCCAGCGTACCGTAAACGCCATAGGCGGCGGAATGGAGCTGGCGGAAACTGTTGCCAAGTCTTTCTCTGCCGTTATGGAAAATACCGATATGGTGGAAAAGAACATTGCGGATATTTCAGCCTCTTCCGAGGAGCAGGCTGCCTGCATTGAAAGCGTGTCGGGCAAAATGAACACCATAGCCTCCGTGGTGAGAATAACCTCTGATTCAGCCGATAAAGCCGCAGAAATAAGCAATAGGCTCAGAACGCAGGCAAATTCGCTGAAAGACCTTGTTTCGGGCTTTACTCTTGAAAAGTAGGGCAAGCTTCGGCGTGACAGCAGAATAAACATGACAGCCGCACTGCGTATTGCAGAGCGGCTGTTTTGATGTCATATACTTTTATCGAGGTTCGTTTTCCCCAGTTTCTGTAATTTATTTTTATTGGAACAAAAAAACCATTGAAAAATATATAAAAATGGTGTATAATGAATATAATTATCATTATGAGCGCAGGCGCGTTCTTACGGAAGGAAACAAAAATATGCTCCATATTGGTCTTGACGTAGGCTCAACAACAGTAAAAATCGCAGTTCTTGACGATGAAAACAACCTTGTTTACAAGAAATATCAGCGTCACTACTCGGATATAAAGAAAACTCTTGCGGAGGTACTTCTCGGGTGCATTGACGAGGAAAAGCCCGAAAGAGCAACTATCGCCGTAACAGGCTCGGGCGGTATTTCCGTTTCAAAGTGGCTTGAAATCCCCTTTGTGCAGGAGGTAACCGCAGGCACGGTAGCAATCGAGAAAATAATTCCCGAAACGGACGTTGCCATTGAGCTTGGGGGCGAGGACGCAAAGATTACATATTTAAAGGGCGGTATAGAGCAGAGAATGAACGGCTCCTGCGCAGGGGGTACGGGTGCTTTTATCGACCAGATGGCGGCTTTGCTTAATACCGATATTACAGGCCTTAACGAGCTTGCAAAGGATTATGAAACCATATATCCTATCGCATCACGCTGCGGCGTTTTCGCAAAGAGCGACATTCAGCCCTTGCTCAACGACGGCGCAAAGAAGTCGGACGTTGCCGCATCCATTTTCCAGTCGGTTGTAAATCAGACCATAAGCGGACTTGCCTGCGGAAAGCCAATCAGAGGAAAAGTGGCATTCCTTGGCGGCCCTCTCCATTACCTTTCCGAATTAAGACAGCGTTTTATCGAAACCCTTGCCTTAAAGCCCGAGGACATTATTTTCCCCGACAACGCCAATCTTTTTGTTGCAATGGGCGCAGCATTGTCCTCAAATCGCAGTGAAATAGAAATCCCTGTTTTAAGGGAGCATATCGCAAAGCTTTCCTCTGTCGTAGTACACGAGGTTGAACGTCTTGCGCCCCTTTTTGCAAACGAGGAGGAAAAGCAGGCGTTTATCGATCGCCACAGCAAAAACGTTATTCCCACAGCCGACCTTGCTTCATATAAAGGCCCCTGCTATCTTGGCATTGACGCAGGCTCAACCACCACAAAGGCTACTCTTATCAACGACAAGGCGGAAATTCTTTACTCCCATTACGGCAACAATATGGGCGACCCCCTGAAATCCGTAATCGGCATTTTAAAGGAAATTTACTCACTTCTCCCCGAGGGAGCATATATTGCAAAATCCACCGCCACAGGCTACGGCGAGCATTTGATCAAGGCGGCGCTTCATATTGACTACGGCGAAATCGAAACAATGGCGCACTACAAAGCCGCCGACAAAATCCTGCCCGGCGTTGAATTTATCCTCGACATAGGCGGTCAGGATATGAAGTGCATGAGGACGAAAAACGGTGAAATTGAGTCCATTCTCCTTAACGAGGCTTGTTCATCGGGCTGCGGCTCTTTTATTGAGAATTTCGCCAACGCTCTCGGAATGAAGTCCTCCGAATTTGCGGAAGTCGGTCTTACCTCCAAAAACCCTGTTGACCTTGGTTCAAGATGTACCGTTTTCATGAACTCACGAGTTAAGCAGGCACAGAAGGAGGGGGCAAGCGTTGCGGACATTTCCGCAGGCTTAAGCTATTCCGTTGTTAAAAACGCCTTGTTCAAGGTAATAAAAATCCGCGATCCAAAGGCAATGGGCGAGAAAATCATTGTTCAGGGCGGTACATTTATGAATCAGTCGGTGCTTCGTGCCTTTGAGCTTACCTGCGGACGAGAGGTTGTTCGTCCCGACAAGGCAGGCTTAATGGGCGCTTATGGCAGCGCTCTTATCGCAATGCAGAGAGACGACGGAAAAGGCTCTACAATTGCTCATCTTGACAGCCTTGAAAGCTTCACAATACAGAAATCCACAGCACGCTGCGGAAAATGCTCCAACAACTGCCTGCTTACAATCAGCAAATTCAGCGATGGAACACGCTTTATCACCAACAACCGCTGTGAGCGTGGCGCAGGTCTTGGGGGCAAGAAATCCTCCTTGCCCAACCTGTACGATTACAAATATCACAGACTGTTTGACTATACACCAATCCCCGAAAGCGAGGCAAAAAGGGGCGTTGTAGGTATTCCGAGAGTGCTTGGTCTTTACGAGAATTACCCATTTTGGTTTACCTTCTTCACAAATCTTGGCTACTCCGTAAAGCTGTCCCCGAAATCCTCCCGTGAAATTTACGACAAGGGCATTGAAACAATGCCAAGCGAAAGCGTTTGCTATCCCGCAAAGCTGGCTCACGGACATATTGTTTCTCTCCTTGAGGACGGTGTAAAGTTCATTTTCTATCCTTCATTGCCTTATGAAATGTCTAACGGTACAACAGGCGATAACCACTACAACTGCCCTGTTGTAGCCACTTACAGCGAGGTTATCAAAAATTCCGTTCCGGAGCTTCGTGACAACAAAATAAAGTTTATGAACCCGTTCCTGCCCATTTATGACAAGGACAGAATGTTGGAGCGCCTTATTGAGGAATTTACCCCAATGGGCATTTCGGGGGCTGAAATCGGAAACGCCCTTGCTCTTGCTTATGCGGAGGACAGCCGCTTTAAGGCGGATATTCACAAAAAGGGCGAGGAAGTCCTTGAAATGCTGAAGAAAACGGGACAAAAGGGCATTGTCCTTGCAGGCAGACCCTATCACGTTGACCCCGAAATAAACCACGGTATTCCCGAAATGATAAACGGCTACGGCTTTGCAGTGCTGACTGAGGACAGTATTGCACAGCTTGGCGACCTTGCACGACCCATTCGAGTTGTTGACCAGTGGATGTACCACACAAGACTTTACGAGGCGGCAAGCGTTGTGGGCAAAACGCCTAACCTTGAGCTTGTACAGCTGAACAGCTTCGGCTGCGGACTTGACGCCGTTACAACGGACCAGGTGCAGGAAATCATGCAGGGCTGCGGCAGAATGTACACCGTGCTGAAAATCGATGAGGTAAACAACCTTGGCGCTGCAAGAATCCGTCTGCGTTCGCTTATTTCCGTTGTGGAGGAAAGAGAGCGCACAGGCTACAAGAGCGAGGAGCATTACACAGGCTATGTAAAGCAGCCCGAATTTACCGTAGAAAACCGCAAGACACACACTATCCTTGCGCCGCAGATGGCGCCAATCCACTTTGATCTCCTTGAACAGGCGTTCCGCTATTCGGGCTATAACCTTGTGGTGCTTAAGGATTACTCAAAGGCGGTTGTGGACGAGGGTCTGAAGTATGTAAACAACGACGCCTGCTATCCTGCAATTCTTACGGTAGGACAGCTTATGCACGCTCTTACCAGCGGCAAGTACGACCTTGAAAATACCAGTCTGCTTATTACCCAGACGGGAGGCGCCTGCCGTGCTACAAACTATATCGGTATGATAAAGAAAGCCCTTAAGGAAGCGGGTTACAGCAACGTTCCCCTTATTTCCCTCAACTTTGTGGGAATGGAAAAGCAGGCGGGCTTCAAGATCACCGCTCCCCTTGCAATCCGTGCCTTTATGAGCGTGGTTTACGGCGATGTTCTTGCAAGATGTCTTTACAGAGTTCGTCCCTACGAGGTTGAAAAGGGCAGTGCAAACGCACTTTACGAGAAATGGAACGCAAAGCTTAAAGAGGACTTGAAGAAAATCAGCCTTAAAAAGTACAAGGAAAACATAAAGGCTATCGTTAAGGACTTTAACGAGCTTCCCGTTCTTGACGTTAAAAAGCCGAGAGTTGGCATTGTAGGCGAAATTATGGTGAAATTCCACCCCGTTGCAAACAACTTTGCGGTTGATTTGGTGGAAAGCGAGGGCGCAGAGGCGGTCGTGCCAGACTTAATGGGATTTGTGTACTTTATCTGCGACCACGCAAACTCACGCCACGAGCTGCTGACGGTTTCAAACGCAAGATATTACTGGAGCAACAAGGCAATTCAGGCTTTGGAATGGCTTGAAAAGCCCTACAAGGAAGCAATAGAGGGAACAAAGTTCGGCTCGTTCATGAAAATTTCCGAAATGCGAAAGCTGGTTGACGGCATTGTTTCAACGGGCAATATCGCAGGAGAGGGCTGGTTCTTATCGGCAGAAATGCTGGAGCTCCTTGAAAGCGGAGTAAACAATATCATCTGTATGCAGCCTTTCGCCTGCCTGCCTAACCACGTTACAGGCAAGGGCGTAATCGGCGAGCTTCGCAGGAGAAACCCCGATTCCAACATTATCGCCGTTGACTACGACCCCGGCGCAAGCGAGGTAAATCAGATAAACCGCATCAAGCTTATGCTTGCACAGGCTATGAAAAAGCTGGACGGTCAGCCAGACAGTCCCATTAAGGTTGAGGCAAAGGTCAAGGATAATTACGCAGAATTTGCAGGAAGTAAATAAAACTTACTAATTGCACTTGCAATTTGTCGGATTATGTGCTATAATGTAGATATTGTAAATAAAATTTACATAATTTGAAAGAAAAAGGTGACATTATGAGCGAAGTTAAATTTTCAACATCCACCGAGGATAAGAAAAAGAACAACAGGGTAGGCTTTATCGTGCTGGTTGTGGCAGTTGTGCTGGTTGTACTGATTGTGCTTTTCAACTGCTTTTCCATTGTAAACGAGGGCTTTGTGGGCGTAAAATATCAGTTCGGCAAAATCACAGAGGACAACCTTACGGCAGGTCTTAATTTCTGTATTCCATTTATTGAGGAAATCCAGCAGGTTGACATCAGAGAGCAGGTTTATTCCGTTTCCACCGACGCTTACACCAGCGATACACAGACGGTCAACGAGCTGCAGCTTAAGCTGAATTACTATTACGACAGATCCAAGCTGTCTGATATTATCAGAAATATCGGCGTAAACAACGTTGAAACAAAGCTTCTTGTGCCAAACGTAGCCAAGATAACCAAAAACGAAATAGGCAAGGTTCAGGCGGAGGTGCTTGTTCAGTCAAGAGATCAGGTGCAGACCGCAATTCAGAACGCATTAACCGAGGTACTTGCACCGTCGGGCATTATCGTTACCGCATTTGCCATTGAAAATCTGTCCTTTGACTCCGCTTTTGAGGAATCCATTCAGGCAAAGGTAATCGCCGCACAGGACGCACTCAAAATGGAGAACAAGACCAAGGAAAAGGAAGAGGAGGCAAAGCAGGTCGTTATTGCCGCACAGGCGCAGGCTGACGCAACAAAGGTTGCCGCAGACGCACAGGCTTATGCAATCGAGGTTGTTCAGGAAAAGCTTGAAAACAGCCCTAACTACATAGAATACCTTAAGGTAACAAACTGGAACGGCGTATTGCCCCAGGTTATGAGCAGCGATGTAAATCCTTTCGTTGCCCTTGACGGCGGTTCAACCGTTACCTCGGGCACTGCAAGACAGACAGCGCCGTCTGCTGATACAGCCGAATAATTAAGGAAAGACCGCACTAAATCAATATTATACAAAGACCGCATGGGCAAGCTGTGTCCGTGCGGCTTTAGTATCTAAGAATAGGGGAAGAAAATGGATTATTTGTCCTTGAAAAATAAAGCGCTGGAGCAGTATTTCAGCAGAACAAATCCGCAGCAGAGAGAGGCTGTTTTTACCACCGAGGGAGCAGTGCTTATTATCGCAGGCGCAGGCTCGGGAAAAACCACCGTGCTTTGCAACAGAATAGCAAATTTATTGCTTTTCGGAAAGGCTTACAAGTCGGACTTTGTGCCCGAAATAAGCGCTGAGGATATGGAGTTTCTTTCGCAGTATGCCGAGGGAAAAATCGAAAAGAACGACGAAACAACCGAAAGACTTTCGGGCATTGTGGGAGTAAGCAAGGCTCTCCCGTGGAAAATTCTTGCGGTAACCTTTACCAATAAAGCCGCCGCAGAGCTTAAGGACAGGATTTCCCGAATGGGCGCTCCCGCCGCTGACGTATGGGCAAGCACCTTCCATTCCACCTGCGTGAAAATTCTCCGCAGAGATATTGAAAAAATCGGCTATAAGAAGAGCTTCACTATTTACGACAGCGATGATTCATTGAGAGTAATCAAGGACTGTATGAAGTCCTTGAACATATCGGACAAGCTGGTAAGCCCCAAGGAAATTCAGGCAATGATTTCCCACGCAAAGGATAAGCTGATAACCTCTGCCGCCTTTGTGCCAAGCGACGGCAAGAGGGATTTCCGTTTTGAATCCGCAAAGGAGATTTACGCTGAGTATCAGCGCCGCCTTAAAAACGCCAACGCTCTTGATTTTGACGATATAATTATGAAAACGGTGCAGCTTTTTGAGTTTTCACCTGAAACGCTGGAATACTGGCAGAATCATTTCCGCTACATAATGGTGGACGAGTATCAGGACACCAATATTGCCCAGTACAGGCTTGTTTCTCTCCTTGCAAAGGGAAGCGGCAATCTGTGCGTTGTGGGCGATGAGGACCAGTCCATTTACCGTTTCAGAGGGGCTACAATCGAGAATATTCTCCGCTTTGAGGAGGAATTTGGCGCAAAGGTCATAAAGCTTGAGCAGAATTACCGCTCCACCGAAAGAATACTGGAGGCGGCAAATCAGGTTATTTCCAACAACACTCAGCATAAGGAAAAAAGGCTGTGGTCGGATTTGGGCGAGGGAGAGAAAATCTCCGTCAACCGCTTTTCTGACGAGCAGGGTGAGGCAAAGTTCGTTGCGGATAAGATAGTTGAGGGAGTTGCGGAGGGAAAGCGTTTTTCCGACCACGTTGTGCTGTACAGGACAAACGCACAGTCCCGTAACTTTGAGTACGCCCTCAGCCGACAGGCAATCCCATACACCATTATAGGCGGCACAAGGTTCTACGACCGCAAGGAAATCAAGGATATGCTTGCCTATATGGCGTTTGTGAACAATCCTTTCGACACGGTGCGGTTAAAGAGAATAATCAACGAGCCGAAACGAGGCGTAGGCGAGGCTACTCAAAGCGAAATTGAGCGCATTTCGAATCAGCTTGGAATAAGCCCCCTTGAGGTAATGGAAAGGGCGGACGAATTCGCCGCTGTTTCCAAGAAAACCAAGGTTTTAAAGGGGCTTGCGGAAATTTTCCACCAGCTTATGAGCAGGACGGATTCTCTTGAGGGAATGGTTGACGATATACTTGCGCTGACGGGCTATGAGCAGATGTTAAACGCACAGGGGGACGAGGGAGAAACAAGACTTCAGAACATCAAGGAGCTTAAGTCCGCCATTGTGTCCTTCTGCGAGGAAAATCCCGACGCTGACCTTTCCGATTATCTTGAACAGGTTTCCCTAATTTCCGACATTGACAGCTACGAGGCAGACGAGGACAGGGCGGTGCTTATGACAATGCACGCCGCAAAGGGTCTTGAATTTGACACGGTGTTCATTGTGGGAGCGGAGGACAATTTGTTTCCCTCATACCGAAGCCTTGCCGACCCATTGGAGTTAGAGGAGGAAAGACGCCTTGCCTACGTTGCAATCACAAGAGCAAAGCGCAGGCTTTATATTACAAACGCACGTCAAAGACTGCTTTTCGGTTCGACAAACAGAAACAAGCCCTCCCGCTTTTTAAGTGAAATACCGGACGAGCTTATTGAATATAATGAACAGGGTCATTCACAGTCGGCAGTCGGCTTTGCAAAGCCTGTCAAGGTCGGATATTTGCAGGCGGCTGCAAGCAAGGCGAGAATTGAAAAGCCCGTTGCTGCCGAAAGCAAAAGCTTTTCGGAGGGCGACAGAGTTTCTCATAAAATTTTCGGCGAGGGAACAGTCCTTGGAGCAGAGCCAATGGGCAATGATGTTTTGCTTGAAATTGCCTTTGACAGAGTGGGAACAAAGAAAATAATGGCTAATTTTGCTAAAATAGAAAAAATTAGCTGAAAAAATAAATATATCTTGAAATTTATTTCCTTATATGATATAATCAAAGCGTATAGATGTATTATATTGCTACTTTGAAAGTAAGGAGTGGTGCAGATGAAGAAAGCCCTTAGCGCCCTTGTGACTATGGCTGCGGTAATCTGCGCCATTTTTGTATTCAGCGGCAATGCCTCCGCCTATATTGACGAATTTCAGTTTCTTGCAAATTACAAGCAGATAATTTACAACGACAGCAACGGTCTGCCCTCCTGCGAGATAAACACAATGATTCAGACCGACGACGGCTATATCTGGATCGGCACCTACAAGGGACTTACACGCTTTGACGGCACAAACTTTGTTACCTTCGGCCCAAAGGACGGCTTTACAGGCAACAGCGTAAGATATCTCTTTGAGGACAGCAGAAAAAGGCTGTGGATTGGCACAAACGATGACGGCGTTATTCTGTATTACCGCGGCAAATTCACCGTTTACAGCACAAAGGACGGTATTCCCTCAAACTCCATAAGAGTCATTATTGAGGACAAGGACGGAAACATTGTCTGCGGCTCATCAGGGGGGATGTTTGCAATAAGCCCCGCAAACGAAATAATTCTCCCAAAGGATAAGCGGGCTGCGGAGCTTTATGTGGTAAGCCTTGACATTGACGATGGCGGCAACATTTACGCTGTCAGCAATTCGGGACAGTTCTATTTCTGCAACAGCGACAAGACCTTCTTTGACTTTACCGCCGAGGGAGGACTTGGGGATTACGAGCTTACCGATGTATGCGCCATAGGCGACAAAACTGTGCTGCTTGGAACAACAGATGAAAAGATAATCAGGGCGAAAGTGCATACGGACACAAACACCGTTTCCATTGAACCCTTTGACACTCCCGGCAGAGCCAATACATATAAAATCTACCCCGACAAAAACGACCCCGAAAAAATCTGGGTCTGCTGTCAGAACGGTATCGGCTATTTCGATACGGAAATGAATTTCACGGTGGTTGACGGCCTTGCCATAAATTCAGCCGTTAAGAATATGTTTGCGGACTATGAGGGAAATTACTGGATTTCCTCCACGGTTTACGGCGTACTTGAGCTTACGGAAAGCGCCTGCACCGACTTTTTCTTTGCAAATAATCTTGATTCCGTCCCCGTAAACGCAGTTGTAGAATATGACAATATGATTTATGTTGGCACAGACAGCGGACTTATTGTGGACGATATTGAGGGCAATAAAATCGAAAACGACATTACCGCCGCAATAGGCGAATCAAGAGTACGTTCTCTTTTTGTGGATAACGATAATGTGCTGTGGATTGCAACCTATCCCGAGGGAGTTTACTGCTACGACTGCAAGGATAACTCCATTGTGCGCTTTAACCGTGACAATGGGCTTATAGGCAACAAGTCAAGATGCTTCGAGCTGCTGGAAAGCGGCGTAATGGTTGTAGGTACAACGGACGGACTTAGCTTTATCAAGGACGGAAAGGTGCTTGAAAACTCCGACCTTTCAAAAATAAACCGTAACTATATGTCAATTCCCGATACCTTTGTGCTGTCCATTGTGGAGGACAAGAACAACACCCTTTTCGTTGGCACGGACGGCAACGGAATTTACGCCGCCACAAAGGGCGAGGTAACACATTTCACCTCGGCTGACGGACTTTCGGGAGATGTTGTGCTTAGGCTCTGCGCCGACAACAGAGGCGGCGGTGTGTTTGTAGGCACGGGAGTTGGACTTGACTATATTTCCGAGGATTTTGAGGTAAAGAACGTTGCCAACTTCGACAACGCAAGTATTCTTGACATAAAAATTATCGACGACAGGCTGTGGCTGCTTACCGAAAGCGAAATTTACATTATTGACAGGGAAAGCATTTTCGGTGAGTTTACTCCCGAGGTTATCGGCAAGTCAAAGGGCTTTTCCTCTCCCATTGCCTCCAATGCATGGAATATGCTGACGGACGGCGAGCTGTGGATTTGCTGCTCGGGCGGCGTCAATATAGTAAAAACGGACATTTCCGACAATGGAGTTTCTTTCTTCCCCGAAACTGCGGTCAACGGCGTCAGCATTGACGGCATTGAAACGGGAAACGGCAAGTACGAGCCAATTTCCGTTGACAGCAACGCACTTCGTGTTACAATAAATGCGGCGGTGCTTGCCTACGGACTGGACGACGATATTCTTGTGGAATATCAGCTGAAAGGTCTTGAAAAGGAGCCTGTTGTACAAAAGCTGAGCCAGTTCAGAGCAGGTCCTGTTTCCTACACGAATCTCAGCGGCGGAAAATACACCTTTACCATTCGCACCACCGACGGCAAGGGCAATTACGGCTCGCCCACCACAATCGACATAAACAAGGAGCTTGCGGTTTACGAGCAGGCTTGGTTCTTCCCATTGCTTTTCCTTATATTTATGGTTTTCGGCGCAGGCTGTTCGGCGGTTATTTTCAACATTGTACAGCGTGTCCACCGTAAAAAAGAGCTTGAATACCGCAAGATAACAATGGAGGCCGTTACCGCCATTGCAAACACCATAGACGCCAAGGACAGATATACACGAGGTCACTCGGTAAGAGTAGCCATTTACTCCGCCGAAATTGCAAGGCGAATGAAGCAGAGCAAGGAGTTTGTGGAGAATATTTACTTTATGGGATTGCTCCACGATATCGGCAAAATCGGCGTTCCTCTTGAAATACTGAACAAAAAATCACGGCTTACACCCGAGGAATACGAAATCGTAAAAACTCATTCACAGACGGGATATGAGATTTTAAAGGGCTTCACTGCGATCCCCAACGTTGCCATAGGCGCAAGAGATCATCACGAACGTGTGGACGGAAAGGGCTATCCCAACGGGCTTAAGGGCAATGAAATTTGCCTTGAAGCAAGAATAATCTGCGCCGCAGACGCTTACGACGCAATGGCTTCAAAGAGAGCCTACCGTGACGGACTTTCCAAAAATCTTATCCTTGCCCAGTTCTATCAGTGCAGAGGAAGTCAGTTTGACCCAGACGTTACGGATATTGTAATAAAAATGATCGAGGAGGATTATTTCTCCACGGTATTCGACGATATAAACGCAATTCCCGATATAGGCGATATTTATCATAATAAATTGGTATAATGAACAGGCTCTCACTTTTGGTGAGAGCCTCAGCTTGTCGAAAAAGCCATTTTAAAAGTTTAGGTCAAGCCTTTTCAAAGGCTTGCGGGTTTTTAGGGCAGAGCCC